>JANXCH010000006.1 GCA_025060295.1 Dehalococcoidia bacterium
GTTTGGAGACGGCCATCATCCTCATCGCCTTTGTGGTGGTGGCCTCGGTGTTCGCCTATACGGTGCTGTCGGCGGGCATCTTCTCGTCCGAGCGGGGCAAGGAGGCGGTGCACGCCGGCCTCAAGCAGGCGCGGGGCTCTCTGGAGATAGTGGGCGGTGTGATCGCAACCGCACATTCTACCGCCACCACGCCCTATGTCCGGACAATCAGTTTCACGGTGTCTAACGCACTGGGCGGGGAGCCCATTGATTTCACGGAGCCTGCCACCACCAGCCCCCAGCAGAGCGCCCATGTAGTGGTCGTCCGCTATGTAGATCAGAAAGAGGTGGTGCACAACCTCTACTGGAAAAGACAGTCCCTGGGGAAGGACGATGGGGATACCCTGTTGGAGCCGGGGGAGAAGTTCCTGGTTAGGGTATTTTTGGAGCCTCCCTCCGAGGCAATCGGTTGGCGCCCTTTGACCAACCGTCTCGAAGCCAGTCAAAAATTTAGCCTGCACGTGATGAGTCCCACGGGTGCCACCCTGGTCATTGAACGCATGACGCCAGCCCGGTTAGACTACGTGATGGACCTGAACTAGGCCTTGCTGGCCCGTCGTGGGGGGCTGTTCCCAGGGGCATCCCGGGGACAGCCCCCTAGTCACACCTGGGGAGGCCCACTATGCCCAAGAGCCTGGAAGACCTGGAAAACGAGATGCGCATCCTCAAGAGTGAGGTCCAGCAGGCCCTCCTGGACATCCGGGAGTTCCTGCTGACCTATGTGGAAAACCCCTTCCCCGCCGGGGGAGGGCGGGAGCGCTCCGCATCGGGTGGGGTGCTCTCCTCCCTTACCCAGGGGGCTAACGGTTTTTCCGCCGAGGGGAAGCACGCCGAAACCCCGTCATCGGTCAGCGGGCCCGGAGGGGGTGGGAGTGGCCCAGTCAGTGGGGGAACGGCCTCTGTGTCTGGATCGACGGGGATACAGGCTCCTCCAGCTGGAAGCGTGGCGCCCGGAGAAGTAGGAAACAGTTCGCCGAAGGCGGGAACGGTGTCCGTGCCCGTGTCATCGGAAACACAGAGACCTTCGGGCGCAACGACAGAGCAGGATTGGCGTCCCACTGGCCCGTCTGCACCCCGCGGGGGCTCGCACGGTTCTAATGACCATGACCAGGAGCCCCCGAACACGGCGGCTCGTCCCCGGGGGGCCTCACACCAGGCGTCCTCGGCGGCCCGTTACCAGCATCCCCCTCACCCTGAAGTTGAACCTGACGCGGAGGAAAAGGGTTCTATCCAGCCCCATGCTGCTCCCGACCTGGCCACCATCGCCTTGCTGGCCCCATGGGTGGAGAAGGGACAACGTCAAGTGGGGCGACAAGCCTTGCACAAGGTGGTCAACCTGTACGCCGATTTGGGGGGCCTTTCCCCCCGGGTGCAGAAGGCTATGGACCACCTGCTGGCCTTGAGCGACGGGGCCGAGGACGGGTCTGGCAAGCCTTCTCTGCGCCAATGCCTGCGCCTGTTAGCCGATCTGGATGCCCTGCTTCAGCGCGCCCGGCGGGATGCGACGGGGGCCGCGCTGTTGGCCGCCTACCTGTGCAACGGCTCCGAGGACGATACGACCTGACCTGGCTAACGTTCCCCTCCCCGTGGAAGGCTGGGAAAACGCTTCCCAGCCTCTTTCTTTGTAGATGATCCCCTAGACCGGAGGGGCCGTGTTGTGGCCCGCGCCAGGTCCCTGGCTGGATGCCTTACCGTCGGACCAGGGAGGCGACCTCACGGGCCAGGCGTGCCAAGGTGTGGATGTCCACCTCTTCCAGATCGGCGGCCAAAGCCTCTATCTCCGTATCCACGGCCTTATCCGAGGTGAAGAGGGCCCGCAGGTCGTCTGACAGGCCATTGCCGTTCTGTTGCGGTGGTTGAGCCGGGGGTGGACCGTCACTTTGAGGGGTGGGGGAAACACCACTGGGGGGATTGGGAGAGGGAGGGGATACCTCAACGGGTGGGGGGGATGCCGAAGGCACTTCGGCCGGAGCGACAGGACCCGCCCCGCTCTGCAGCCAGGGCATGGTGGCGGCCAAGGGATCGTCCCCTGCTTGAGGGGCGGGTTGCTCTGCCCGTGCCTCTAGGGGTGGATCCCCTGCCGAGGGTGGGCTACCTTTGCCCGAGCGAGGGGAGCGGCGCGAAAAGAGGCCCATACTGCACCTCCTGAGCGAATGGTGTGGTAAAGGATTGGGCGATGGTCTGCATGGCTTCGTGCTAAGAGAAAGAGGGAATGGAGCCCATAATCATGTGAGCCAGAACGGGACTGGCGATGAGGGCGGCACCCGAGGCGGCCAAAGTCAGGGATAGGGGAAACAAGAGACGGAAGGGGTATCCCCCATCGGCCAGGTGGGGGGCCAGGGCATTGACGATGGACAGGGCGATGACCACCGGCCCCGTCAGCATTTCCAGCAGGCGCATATGCGCGAAACTCAAGCTGAAAAAGGAGGTGAGGTTGATGTTGCTCTGGCCGGCCATGTCCGGCAGGCTTACTTTTTGCACCATCTCTCCGAAGGCCGAGACGATGGCGACGACGAAGGTGAGGAGGAAAGCCACAGTGGTGTGGAGGGCAAGGGTCAGCCAGGCGAAGGTGCGGGTGGTGAGTTTGCGCTTCTCCCGCAGGAAGGCGGTCTTCATCGCTAATAGGGCGGTGCGGGCCCCCACCTCCTCCGGCTCGCCCCCCATGCTGATGCCGTCTAGGAAGATGCGCACACTCCGGCGCATCAGTTCGCTTCCCGTTTCGGTCACCAGTTTCTCCCAACATAGTTCGGGAGCGGCCCCAGCCTGAAGGCGCAGGTAAAGGCGGCGCACCGCCGAGGCCAGATGCGGCAGGGCACGCAGGTCGATGCGCCCCAAGGCCTCGGAGACGGTGGTGCCGATAGCGGTGGCGGTAGCCCCTACCACGCGCAGGAACACGGCCGTCTCCCGGTCCAGTTTGGTGATGCGGGCATCGTATCTGCTGGCCAGGACGCCGACAAGCAAAAAGGCCAGGGCCACCGCCAGCAGTATCCAGCCTAGGGGCACTCCCAGCATTCCCAGAAGGGAGGCGACGATAAGGGCCCCCGGGACAAGGGTGAAGGCGGCCCTGCGTGTGCCCCGCTGGCTCGGCAGGCCCTGGGGGCCGGCGATGAAGCGTCTCTCGCTGGGGGTGGAGCGGAAGATAATCCACACCCCCAGGCCGCACAAGGCCACCGTCAACCCCACTAGCCCCAGGATAACCCCCACGCCCAGGTCGTAGATGATGGTGGAGATGACCGCCACGATAATCACCAGCACTGCCGACACCACCAGGGCGGCATAAGCGTCGGTCCACTTGCGGAGGGTCTCCAGTTTGCTTTCATACTCGTTGCTGTAGGCTTCGGCGTAGATACGGGCCTCCCGCTCCAGGAAATCCGCCTCAGGCTCGCCGGAGGTGAGGGCTCCCGCCAGGCGCAGAAAGAGGCTTTTGACGATGTCCCGCTTGCTCTTCTCCCCCACGATGCGACATGCTTCGGCATACTCATAGTTCAGGTTACCGACCAGGTGCTCTATCTCCGCGAAGTAGACGGCCGTGGAGACAGGCAAGCGGGCGGCGTGAGCGAAGATCTGGGAGCGGGGGATGCCCGCTGCCGAAATGGCCGAGAGGTAGGTCAGGTGATGGAGCAGGTCAAAGCCCAAAAGCCCGTCAGCCGAGGGCTCCTGGGGCTTGGCCGATGTTTTAGAAGAGGCCCTCCCGGCGCGCCTGCGTAAGGATACGGAAAAGGTCATAGTAGCCCTTGACCCCTTTCTCTTTGTGCAGTTTCTCCAGAACGCGGGCCCGGCGCTCAAGGAGGTTGTAAATCTCCCACTTGCGGTTGCCCACCAGTCCGCGGCGCATCGCCACCTTCTGCTCCAGAAGGAAACTGTTTTTATCCCCGACGAACTCAAAGGCGTCGCGCACCGGGTCCCAACGGAATACCTCCACGAAGGAGAAGGTGTTGGAGGGGGGGTCGTAGCCTACGATTTCGCTGATACTCAGTGCCCGTCGGCCGGTTTTGCCGTTGGGGAGGCGCACGGCGCTCATGATGACCACAGCGTTCAGGTTGTCGATGTAGGTCTTGGGGATGTTGATGGGGTGGCCGGTCAGGCGCTGAATGAGGCGCTCCACGGTGGAGGCGTGGAAGGTGGCCATCACTGCGTGGCCGGTCTGCATGGCTTGGAAGGCGATGGCTCCCTCCTCGCCGCGAATCTCGCCGATCATAATCAGGTTGGGGCGCTGGCGCAGGGCGGCCTTGAGCAGGTCCATCATAGTTACGGCCGCCCCCTTCTCGCCGGCACGGGGTGCTTTCGCCACTTCCCGCACCCAGTTCTGATGGGGCACCTGGATTTCGGGGGTGTCCTCAATGGTAACGATTTTGGCGTCCGGGGGCACAAAGATGGTAATGGCATTCAAAGCGGTGGTCTTGCCCGAGGCCGTTTCACCCGAGACGAAGATGTTCATCCCCTCCTCCAGGAGGATGGAGAGGTAGGCGGCCATGCGGTAGTCCATAGTGCCGAACTCAATGAGTTCAAAGATGCTTAGGGGAGTTTCGTTGAACTTGCGAATGGTGAAGTTGCTCCCTCGTTGGGACACCTCGCGGCCATAGACGATGTTCACACGGGAGCCGTCGGGGAGGGTGGCGTCCACAATGGGGTTGCGCAAGGTCACGGGGCGCTTTATCTGCTCGGACAGGCGCAAAACGAACTTGTCCAGTTGCTCGTGGGTGGCGAAATGGATGGTGCTCTTCATACTCTTGAAGATTTTATGCTCCAAGAACACATACCCCAGCCCACTGCAACTAATGTCTTCTATGTATTTGTCAGAGATCATGGGTTGGAGGACGCCTAATCCCACTTTGTCCCGCACCATCAGGTAGCGGACAGCGGCGAATTGCTGGGGGGTAAGGGTAACTTTGCCGTTCTCCTCCCGACGGCGCAAAAAGAACCATCCTTTGGGGCGTGTCTGGCTTGTTTTGGAGCCATTCCCCACCTGACAAACCTCATCCAGGGCCGACAGCAAGGCCTGGGTCTTTTCTTCGGGGGTCTTGGCGGCAGCGAACTTCTCCGCCTTATCCAGCAGGCGCGCCTCAACGGCAGGCAGCACCTCGTCTAGGCGCACGGCGAAGAGGGGTTCTACAGGGATGTACAGGGAGCGCTCCTCTTTAGGAGCGGTAAGCACATGGATGAACACCTCCTCGGAGACGGGGTAGAGGAGGTTATAGGGCTTCATATCCCCCAGTTTGCGGGAGAGGGTGGCATAGTACCGGGGGACCCCCAGTTGTCCTGTGGGGAGAGCGTGGATGTAGCGGAGCAGGTGCGTATTCTTCCGGCACTGCTCTTGCACCTCGGGTGTGAGGGAGCGGAACAGGGGGCACTCAAAGAGGTGCTCCTCCGTTTCGGGGGCGTGCGTGGGAATGGCGACGCTGTGGGTGGTCATAAGCTTCCCTTATGCTTTGGCCTTGGTGAAGGGGATGATGCGCATACCCCAGCCCGGTTCCACATCAAAACTGATGATGTTGCCGGTGGTTTGCTCGGCACCCCGCACTTTGGAAGCCACCAGCACTCGCACCACCCGCTCCCCCAGGTTTTCAATTCCCAAATGCAAATGGGCATCACAGAGGGAACTGATGCGCACCAGAAGGCTTTCACTGAAGGCGTGGGAGTGGGCAGCCACGACGATGCTGGTTCCGTCATTGCAGATGCTTTTACATTCCTCAAAGAAGGCGATGACCTCCTCGGGGGCGGAGTGAACGACGAAGGAGGTGATGGAATCTATGGCCACCAGGTCCCTTTTCCGCTGGGCGCGGAGAGCGGTGAGGAGGTCTTGGAGGGTGCGCTCCCAGCGAATCTTGCCCTGCATGGCTTTGATGGGGTAAACCTTCAGTTTCCCCAAGAGAAGGTAGTCCGTAACATCTTGATTGAGGCTTTGCATCTGACGCACCAGGCTCTTGACCGTGTTCTCCGTGGTCAGCAGGGTAACGGTGAAGCCCCCTTTGAGGGAGCCCCAAAGCATCTGCTGGATGAGCACCGACTTGCCCGAATCCGATTGCCCCTCCACCAGCACGAGCGAGCCGGTGGGAATGCCCCCGCCTAACTTCTTATCTATCTCCGGGTTACCAGTGGAGATGATGCGTTGGCCTTTGAGTGCGGTGGGTGCCATTAGCAGCCTCCTTGGGCAACGGTGTGGTGCGCGGCGTGCACACCCTGCCAGGGGATTTTGAAGTGTCGTCCCCTAGCATAGGGGGTGTAGGCACGCATATCGGACGGCGACTGCCACCTCCCATTAGTCGCAGCGCGGGTCTATCCCGGTGAAGAAGGTGGACACCGCCACCCCGTTGGCAGTCGCCACGACGACCTGGTTGGCGCTGGTAGTGTTTGCACTTGGGGACAAACGGAACTGCAGCTTCACCTCCTCTAGGGGGTCCAAAAGGGTGGGTTGAAAACGCTCGGGGATAGCGTTCTCCTGGTGGATGTAGATGCCCTCCACCGTCCACTGGTTGTTGCCAAGATAGGGGCCGGGGGTATAAACCAAGCGCTTTTGGTGGTAGGTGCCGGCGGTGTCGTAATACTGTACGAACACATCCCATCGGGGGAAGTGGAAGAGGGGCACCTCCCCCGTGTTCTTCAGCACCACATATACCTGGTGCCCCGTGCTGGAGGTGCATACCGCCCCCAGCCGGCTCCGCACGGTCTGGGCCATACGGGTCTGTTCCCTTTCCCAAGCATCGGCCAGTCGGTGCAGAGAGGCGAGGGCACTGTGGCCCACAAAGGCCACGCTGGCCAGCAGAAGGGCGATGCTGACCAGGCTTGTTATGGCGCTGACCATGCCGCACGGCCCCTAGTAGCTGAACCATTGCTCCGCGTGGGCTCCTGTGGGCGTGATGACCTTGACCAAATATGTGCCCGAGGGTTGGGGCTCGGCGAAATGAATGGAGATCTTGAGGGTAGCCATGCTTTTCCATTCGGTGTCGTTTTCCAGGGTGTAGGACCAGCTGGGGAATGCCCCGCCCGCATCGCCCACATAGGGGACGCGCAGGAAGGAGCCGGGCCTGCCGTAGAACACATCCACGTCGGTGATGCCCAGAATGCGACTACTCCCCACATTCTTCACCCAGAGCGTTACATCAAAGAGGCCGTCGCCGTCGGTGTCCTGCCACGTGCCGCCGGAGTCCAGTTCCCCTGTGGCGAACACAATGCTGATGTGGGTTTCAATGCGCTCGTTCATCTGTTGCGCCACATTGATGATGGCGTTGCCTCCCCGCACAACCGCAGGGTACACACTACGCATCACCACTAAGGTGGCAATGACGCCAGCAATGATCAGCAGAACAGTGCTGATGGCTTTGTCCATGCCTTATTGCTCCAGGCGACGCCATCACGGTGATGCCTCACAGAAGGCCCTCTAGCACAGCACATGCCCTGGCTCCAGGCGTGTCCATCCGTGGGGGAACGCCTTCTGGTAGGTGCGTAGGTTCTCCACAGCCACCTGTGCCAAGGCGCGATAGCGCGCAGGATGGCTGCGCAGGTAGTGCTGCAGAACATCCACCGGGATGGCGACGGCCTGCACGTCCCCGAGGGCTGTTACGGTGGCCGGATGAGGAGCACCGTCCACCAGGGAAAGGAGGCCGATGTCGGCTCCGGGTCCCAAGAAATGTACAAAAGCCCAGAAGTCTCGGGAGCCGGGCACGGGCACCTCCATCACGGCGGCGGCTCTGCCTTCGGTCAGGAAGAGCACAGCATCCACAGGGCTACCTTGCTGCACCACAACGGTCTCCATAGGGCAACGCAGCCAGTGGGCGCGGGCCAGCAGATGCTCCAACTCCTTGCTGGAGATGGAGCGCAGGAGCCTATTGGTGCGCAAAACGCGCCATCTGTGCTCCTCGTATGACTGGGAAGGAGAGTGCTGGAGGAAACCGTCGGTGGCCGGCGGTGCGGGACGGGCCTTATGCATCAGCAGTGCTCCTCTGATGACGCTGATTCCAGGATGCCCAGGAGGTAGTTGACAGAAGGAGAGGGCATCCCCTTACCTGTTCCGTCGTTATCCTTCAAAGAGGGGTGGGGAAGTCCTGGGTAGCCGAGAAGGGCAAGACCTACAAGCCCAGTAAGGTAAAGCCTGTGGTGGGGGGATGGCGGAATTGGGCGCAGTTGAACCCAGCCGCCACACTCCCTCTGGTTCTTGCCTGGACGCGGTTAGTGTGCTAAGCTGGCGGTGATGGCCACAACCCCACAATCCTTTTTCGCCCGTCTGGAGTCCTGCGCCCAGGCTCATCGCAGCCTTCTGTGCATCGGCCTAGACCCTGATCCGGCTTCGCTCCCCATACCTGACCTCACGGCCTTTCTGACGGGAGTGATAGAAGCCACTCAAGACCTGGTGGCTGCCTATAAGCCCAACCTGGCCTTTTATGAAGGGCTAGGGGCCGAGGGCTGGAAGGCCTTGGAGGCGGTGCGTCGGGCCATTCCCCCGTCCATACCCGTGATCGCCGATGCCAAGAGGGGGGATATCGCCTCCAGCGCCCGGTGGTATGCCCGTGCCCTCTTTGATGTATGGGGTTTTGACGCCGTTACCGTGAACCCCTACTTGGGCCAGGACAGCGTTGAGCCATTCCTGACATACGCGGATCGGGGCGTGTATCTGCTCTGCCGCACTTCCAATCCCGGTGCCCGAGATCTGCAGGACTTGGTGTTCACCTCGCCGTACGGTGGCGAGAGCCTCCCCCTTTATCAATGGGTTGCGCTATGCGCCCAGGCGTGGAACACCTATGGCAATGTGGGCCTTGTGATGGGGGCCACCTACCCCGAGGAGATGGCCCAGGTGCGTGCCCTCTGTCCTACCCTTCCCTTATTGGTGCCCGGTGTGGGTACCCAGGGCGGACAGGTGGAGCAAGTGGTGCAGAAAGGCTTGGCCATTCACGGTCTGGGGATGATCATCAACGTGTCGCGGGCTGTGCTGTATCCTGGGGGCAGCGGGAGTTCGTGGCAGGAAAGGGTGCGTCAGGCGGCGCAGGCATGGCGGGAACGCATCACTTCTGCTTTGGAAAAAGCAGGGCGGGGGTGGGGGGATGCGCCCTCCCCTTGATATCCGAGTGGGGGATGTGCTGGTGTTGCGCAAACCCCACCCCTGTGGGGGAAGCGCCTGGGAGGTCTACCGAGTGGGGGCGGATATCGGCCTGCGCTGTCAAACCTGTGGGCGGCGGGTGGTGCTCCCTCGTTTTCGGGTGGAGGGTCGGGTGAAACACCTCCTGCGCCCTGCTCCAGGAAAGCCTGTGCCTACCCCGCGTGAGGGTGAAAAAGGGGGTAGTTAGCTAGGGTATCTGGGTGCCAGCAAGGGGGCTTGCATACCACGGGCAAAGGCAGTATACTGCGCCCGATTGCTCCCCGGCAGAGAGGCGGGGAGTGCGGGCACGGTGCGGTTGCCCGGCAAACACCAATGGGGCAGGAGTAGGTCTCGGCCCAACACCCTCAGGAGGAGTAGCGTGCCATTTGCGGACAAGACCCTGACCTGTCGGGACTGCGGGAACCAGTTCGTTTTCACGGCGGGCGAGCAACAGTTTTACCAGGCGCACGGGCTTCTGCACGAGCCGGCCCGCTGTCCCCCCTGCCGGGCGGCGCGCCGGCAGAGCCGCGCCACGAGCGGGAACTCGGTTGAGGGCAACCCCGTGCCCCGTCGCACCTTCCCGGCCATCTGTGCCCAGTGCGGTCAGGAGACCCAGGTGCCCTTCCAACCCCGGCAGGGACGCCCCGTATATTGTAGCTCGTGCTTTGCTAACCTGCGAGGGACGCGCTAGACCCTGTGCCCATTGGGTTAGTAGGGCGTATCCCGCTCCGCCCTTTTGGCCTCCCGCCTGTGGGGCATCCTGGGGCCTAGGGTGTTCTGATGCTGCTTGGTGATGCGGCGGGCTTGGGGTCAGCCTTTTGCTGGGCCTGGGGAGGGGTGATCGGCCGCCTCTTGGCCCGCCGCCTCGGGGTTGTGGCCACCACCGGGTTCCGCTCCACTTTGGCGGCCATTCTCGCCTTCGGGGTCGCCTTCGGGTTGGGACGGGGAGAAGCCCTCCTGCATCTGCCCCTGGTGCCTTTGGCGGTGCTCCTGGGGTCTACCCTAGTCATGCTCATGGGGGAGACGAGCTTCCTCACAGGCCTGAAAGTGGACTATGCCTCCCGAGTGTTTGCCGTCGCCTCCAGCGGGTACATCTTCATCAGCCTGCTCCTGTCGGCTTTCCTCACCCCGGAGCGCCTCCATTGGGCTACTGCCATAGGCGGTGTGCTGGTGGCAGGGGGAATAGGCCTTCTGTTCAGCCCTGGGGAGTTCCGGTCCTTTTTACGCGGCATGCATCTCGGGGGGTTGGGCTATGGGCTAGGTGCGGCGCTCTTTTGGGCCATCGGGAGCCTGGGTGCCAACTGGGCGGTGGACTGGGTGGATGTGTTCCTGGCCCACGCCCTGCGGATGGCCCTCATCGGCCTGCTCCTGGTGCCCTTCTCCGTGCGTCAGCAAGGGTCGTTCTCCCGCCTGCTGGCCGACCGGGTGAGCCTGGGCCTGCTGGGGGCGGGTGCTGTGGCGGCCTATGGCTCGGGCCTGCTTTTCCTGGTGGCCCTGCGCTATACAAGTTTGGGGAATGCGGTGGTGCTCAGTTCCGTAGCGCCCATCTTCGTGGTTCCCATAGCCCGTTGGGTGGGGCGGGAGCGGGTCACCTGGAGGTTGGTGGTGGGGGTGGTAACCACCGTGGTGGGGGTGTGGGTGGCACTGGTACCTGCCCTGTAGGGTCAACCGATGGCACCTACCCGTGCTCCGGTGTAGAATAAAAACAGGGTTTCCAGCGGAGGGGGTATGGCAGGCCATTCCAAGTGGGCACAAATCAAGCATCAGAAGATGGCGGCCGACGCCCGACGGGGCCAGTTATTTACCAAACTCGCCCGGGAGATCACCATCGCCGCCCGCCAAGGAGGCGGGGATGTGCAAACCAACCCCCGCCTACGCCTGGCGGTGGAACGGGCACGGGAAGCCAATATGCCCATGGAAAACATCCAGCGGGCCATCCGTCGGGGCACGGGCCAGGGGGAGGAGCAGACCCGCCTGGAGGAGGTGGTCTACGAGGGGTATGGGCCGGGGGGGATAGCCATCCTGGTGCAGGCGGTAACTGAGAACCGTAACCGCACCGTTTCGGAGATTCGTTCGGTGCTGGAGCGGGGTGGAGGGAAGATGGGGGGCGTGGGGTCGGTCTCCTGGCTCTTTGAGCAGAAGGGTGTGCTGACCCTGGAGGAGCCCAACCCCCGGCGGGCGGAGAGCATCGCCCTGGAGGCCATTGACCTGGGTGCCGAGGACTTCGTTTTGGACGGCAGTTTCCTGGAGGTGCGGTGCCCCCCCGAGCGCTTTGAAGCCCTGCGTAAAGCCCTAGAGGAGAAGGGCATTACCTTCGCCTCGGCCGAGTTGGCCTTGGTGCCCAAGACGACAGTGCCCCTGGACCCCGCCACTAGTGAGCAGGTCGTCCGCCTCCTGGACCGCCTGGAGGACCTGGACGATGTACAAAAGGTCTATACCAATGCCGATTTCCCCAACGAGGTGCTGGAAGGCTACCGTGCGGCCTAGGGGGTGAGGTGTGCGGGTCCTGGGGATTGACCCAGGCACTCTGCGGTTGGGCTATGCCCTGGTGGAGGCCCAGGGGGACACGGTGCGCCTGGAGACCTGCGGTATCCTGACTGCTCCGCGGCGCGCTCCGTTGCCGCGGCGGTTGTCGGCTCTGTATCGTGCCCTGGTGGAGACCACTGAGCGCCTGTCCCCCCATGTGGTGGCGATAGAGGAGCCTTTCGTGCCCCGACGGGAGCAGGCCGTGGCGGTGCGCACCGCCATCGCCGTCGGGCAGGCCCAGGGGATCGCCTTCCTCGCCGCCGATGGTTTGCCGTTAGCCACCTACGCCCCCGCAGTGGTGAAGCAGGTGGTGGCCGGTCACGGGCGGGCTAGCAAGGGCGAAGTGGCCGAAGCGGTGCGGGTGGTGTTGGGATTGTCGGCCTCTCCTGCCTCTCTAGACAGCGTGGATGCCATTGCTATCGCCCTGTGCCATTGCATCCTGGTCCAGGGGCGGGAACGCCTGGGGGTGGCCCCGTGATTCGGGCGGTGCGGGGGAAACTGGAGGCGATCGGTCAGGATACGGTGGTGGTGCAAGTCGGCCCCGTGAGCCTGGAGGTGGGAGTGCCAGCCTCGGTCATTCCCACCCTGGGGCCTGTAGGCTCCGTGGTATGTCTGTACACCACTTTGTTCGTGCGGGACGAACGGCCTGTTCTGTTCGGTTTTCCGACCGAGGAGGGGAGGCGTCTTTTTGAATTGCTTCTAACGGTGAACGGGATTGGCCCGCGCCTGGGGATGGCTCTTCTCGGCCACTTATCCCCCCAGGAGATCAGCCGCGCCATCATACGGGGGGATGTGGATGCCCTGGCGCAAGCCCCCGGCGTGGGACGGAAAACGGCATCCCGCATCGTATTGGAGTTGCGGGAGAGGCTGGCCAAAAGTCTGTCCCCTGTCCCTGTTGACCTCTCTGACCAGCAGGACCTGGTTTCAGCTCTGCTGGCCCTGGGCTATTCCCGTGCGGAGGCCCAGGAGGCTCTGCGGGCCGTTCCCCAAAGCCCGGCCCTTCCCTTGGAGGAGCGTCTCCGCCGTGCCTTGGAGCATCTGGCACACAAGACCTCCTCGTGATAGGCTGGGAACATTGTCCACTGGTATACTGCTTCTAAACAGCAGGGCAGAGCCATGAGTAGCCCGGAACAGCTCCTCGCCTTGTTGGACGACGCGGCCCATCGCGCTGCGTGCGACCCTTCGGGTTTTTGGACACGTATCGCCTCTCTGCCGGACCAGATAGCCCAGGCGCGGGAGGCGGTGGGGGAGGTGGTGCTCTCCCGGGCGGTGCGGGCGAGCACGCGCATTCTGGTGGTGGGGATGGGGGGGTCGGCTATCGGGGGGGATCTTCTAGCCAGCCTGGCGGAGGCGCGCGGGGGGCCCCAGGTGGTGGTGTGGCGGGACTTCGGCCTGCCCGCGTGGGTGGACCAGCACACCCTTGTGGTCATCAGCACTTATTCCGGGGAGACGGCCGAGACCCTTTCTGCCTTCCAGAAGGCTTTGGGCAAGGGTCTGCCTATCGTGGTGATCACCTCAGGGGGGCGGGCAGCCCAGTGGGCGGTCCAGCATCGGATCCCCCTTCTGCGCATCCCCTACAAAGGGGAACCGCGCACGGCGGTGGGGTGGCTGTTCTTCGGTCTTTTGGCACTTCTGGAGCGTGCGGGGCTGTTCCCGGGCATTCCCGCCTCCCACTGGGGCGAGACCCTGGACCTGCTGCACACACAGACGCAGGCTCTCGCCTGTGCTACCCCGGCATCCCAGAACAGGGCCAAAATCCTGGCGGCCAGCCTCTACGGGAAAGTGCCGTTGGTCTGGGGAGGAGGGTTCCTGAAGGGAGTTGCCCACCGCTGGAAGACCCAGGTCAACGAGAACGCCAAACTGCCCGCTTTCGCGGAAACCATTCCCGAGATCTTCCACAACGCGGTGGAGGGAATGGCAGGCGGGCTGGAGCACTGGGGAGTGCTGGTGCTGGCGTCGGTCTTGTTGGACCCCGAGCATCAGCGCCGCGTGGAGGCGTTGGTGGACCTGTTAACAAGGCGGGGGATATGGTGCCAACGGATAGAGGGGCAGGGGGAAAGCATGCTCACGCAAGTGGCCGGTTTGCTGTTCCTGGGGGATTGGACGAGTTATTACCTCGCCCTCCTTTACGGACGAGACCCGGCACCCGTGCCCACCATCACCGCTTTGCGCCAACAGCTAGGGGTCTAGTGCCCGGTTACACGGTGGGCACAGCCAGGCACAGGCTCCATCCTATTGAGGCTCCGCTTTATTCCCCGAACCCCCGGGTTTCTGAGGGTTGCGCTTGAGAAAGCCTGGGACGAGGATCGGCCCTGTTGTCCTTTCCTCCCGAAAAGCATCGGTGATGGGATGAGACCGAAAGCCTTACGCAGCAGATTTGGCTGCTTTTCCACTCTTGGGGGGCTAGCCTGTCCCTTCCAGTTTGCCGGGGTTGAGGATGCCCTGGGGATCCAATGCCTTTTTGATGTGGCGGAACACCTGCTGCCCCTGACCCCACTCCCGTGGGAGCAGATGGGCCAACTTGATGCCGACGCCATGGCAATATTCCATAGTCCCCCCCAAGTCTTGCGCCAGAGCCAGGAGGGTGTCCACTAGGGAGGCGATTGTAGTCGGCTCGGCTTGCGGGTGGGCATCGGCACTGAACAGGACGGAGAAAAACTCGGGTCGCCCCCAAAGGGACCACTCCCGCACCACTACCGGGTAGCGCTGCAGGATGGCCTGGGCCTGACGACGGTATTCGGGGACACGCCCCGCCGGGATGGCCGTGTGCAGGTAGTCCATACGCCAGGGGCGAGGGCGGCGTTGGGAGGGGGGACGGGCCAGCACCTCTTGGCGGTAGCGCTCGGCGGAGCGGTGGCGTTGGGCCCAAAAGGTTTGGGCACGGGCACGGCCTAAGTCTTGCCCTCCTGCGGCGGTGCAAATGCGTCGTGCCCGCTGGCTTGCCCCCCGGGCCTCCTCCAGGCACCCCTCAAAGCCCAGGTACAGGAGCACCTCCGAGTGCCCCTCGTTCCAGCACTCCTGGGAGAAGTCCAGCACCGAGGGACGCAGGCCCAGGTGGAACATCTCCATCACCGCGCTATATCCCGCCTCGAAGGAGGGGAATCCCCACGCCATCAGGATGCGCTTTTCGGGGGTAGGGAAAACTTCAATGGTTGCTTGCGTGATGACCCCCAGTGTGCCTTCGGTGCCGATGAACAGGGCGTTGAAGTCCAAAGCGAGGTGTTTGGGGATAGGGCGGGTCTCCAAGACCTCCCCTGTAGCGAGGACGACTTGCAAGGCTCGCACCTGGGCGCCCATGGGGCCATAGCGCCCGGCCAGGTAGCCCACCCCATTAGTGGCGATGGCCCCACCCAGGGTGGCGATGGGCTGGCTCCAGGGGTCGTGGCCCAGGAACAGCCCATACGGTGTGAGGGCTGTGTCCAAATCGCCTAAAAGGATGCCCGCCTCGGCGCGCACCAGGTGGCTCTCCTTGTCCACCTCCAGGATGCGGGCCATGCCCTTCATATCCAAGGCGATGCCCCCCTGCACTGGCACCACTCCGCCCATGACACCCGTTCCACCTCCGAAGGGCACCACCGGCACATCCCGCTGGCTGGCCCATGCCAGGAGGATGCGCACCTGCTCCACCGTGGTGGGGCGCACCACCACTTGGGGGCGCCGCTCTAGGAGCGGGGCGGCGTGGAAGGCACGCCACGCCCCCAAGGCGTCCCCACTGTGGGCAAGGATATCCTCCCCGTCGGTGGAGACGCATGACGCCCCCAGCAAGGCGGTCAGGTCCCGTGCCAAAGAGTCGCGGACGGACATAGGACACCTCAGGCGCAAGGGGTGCTACTGAACGGGACGCCAGCGGGTGCCCTGGGGAGTATCCTCCAGGACGATACCCAAGTCCAGGAGGCGAGAGCGAATACGGTCAGCCAGAGCATACTGGCGTGTTTTGCGAAGTTCGCCGCGCACCTCTACCAGCAGGTCAATAAAGGGGCGGGCGGTCAGATCGGTTTTGACGGGCTCCCGCAGGGTCAGGCCCAGGGTGCCAGCCAACTGGCGCAAGGTCTCTATGCCGTGCACTACCGAGGCCCCCCCTTCGCGGGCGCGGTTGAGTTCCCGCGCCAGGTCGAACAGGACGGCCAAGGCTTGGGGGGTATTCAGGTCGTCATCCATGGCCTGGGTGAAGCGCTGGACAAAGGGAGTGGGGTCAAAGGGGGGGCCATCGGCGGGGCCAGGGCCTTCCCGTAGGGCAGCCCGCAGGCGCTCCACGGCGCGCTCGGAGGAGGCCACACCCTCCTCGCTCCAGGTGAGCGGGGAGCGGTAGTGGGAGGAGAGGAAGAACATCCGCAAAGCATCGGGGGAGAAGCGCGCCAACGCTTCTTTGATGGTTACCAAGTTGCCCAACGATTTGCTCATTTTGTCCAGGCCCAGGCGTAACAGGCCGTTGTGCACCCACCAGCGCACAAAGGGCTCCTTCCCCGTGTAGGCCTCCGACTGGGCGATCTCGTTTTCGTGGTGGGGGAAGATCAGGTCTTGCCCACCCCCGTGGATGTCCAGGGTCTCCCCTAGGTAGCGCAAGGACATAGCGGAGCATTCGATATGCCAGCCCGGGCGTCCCTTGCCCCAAGGGCTATCCCACCAGGGCTCCCCGGGTTTAGCGGCTTTCCACAGGGCGAAGTCCATAGGGTGTTCCTTGCCCGCTTCAGGCTCCACCCGTGCCCCTGCCATCATCCCCTCTAGGGTGCGGTGGCTCAGTTTACCGTAGTTCTTGGCCGTCAACACTCGGAAATACACATCCCCTTGCGACTCGTAGGCGTGCCCCTTCTGTATGAGGCGCTGAATCATTTCAATCATCAGGCCGATGCTTTCTGTGGCGCGGGGGTATATGTGCGCCCGTTGGACATTTAGGGCGTCCATATCCTCAAAGTACTCGGCGATGTAGCGGTCGGCCAGTTCCTGTGTGGTCAGGCCCTCCCGCTGGGCCCGCTGGATGATTTTGTCATCTATATCGGTGAAGTTTTGGACATGGCGGACCTTCCAGCCCCGGGCCTCCAGCCAGCGGCGGAGCACATCAAAGTAGACATAAGACATCGCGTGGCCCACATGGGACGGGCTATAGGGGGTGATGCCACACACGTACATCTTGACTTCCCCTTCCAGGGGGGCGAAGTCGCGTTTTTGGGCGGTTAGGGTATCGTAGAGCCTCATACCTGCTCCTCTAGCAGGGCTACAGCATAGGCAGCGATGGCCTCCTGCTGGCCGAGGGGACCAAGCCCTTCAGCGGTCTTGGCTTTGATGCTCACGTGCTGGACGGGCACACCTAAGGAGTGTGCCAACTTCTGGCGCATGGCGTCAAGGAAGGGGCGCAGGTGGGGGCGTTCGGCGATAAGGGTGCAGTCCAGGTTGCCCAGCCGATAGCCCTGGCGGTGGAGCATCTGCATCACCTGGGCCAGAAGCCCCAGGCTGTGGGCATCTTTGTAGCGCGGGTCGGTGGGGGGGAAGTGGGTGCCAATATCGCCCAGGGCGGCGGCCCCCAGGAGGGCGTCGATGATAGCGTGGGTAAGGGCGTCCCCGTCGCTGTGGCCCAGGAGCCCCCTGGGGAAAGGGATTTCCACACCACCCAGCACCAGCCGCCTCCCCTCCACCAGGCGGTGGATGTCCCAGCCGAAGCCGATACGCGTCCTCATCCCGAGGGCTCCTGCGCCGAGGCTTTGCGGGCACGCAGGACGGCCTCAGCCAAGGGAATGTCCTCCACGGTGGTTACCTTGAGGTTCCCATAGTCCCCCAGGACAACCTTGACGGGCACACCCATCTTTTCCACCATCGTGGCGTCGTCGGTAACCGTCTCGTGCACCTGTTGGTGCGCCTTCTCCAAGAGGGCGCGGCGGAACACCTGGGGCGTCTGCACCATCCACAAGCGCTCCCGCGGGAGGGTCTCCACCACCCACAGGTCGGCGTTGACCATTTTGACGGTGTCCTTGGCAGGGACGGCCGCGATGGCGGCACCGGTGGTGGTGGCGGCACCCAGTGCCCTCTCCACGAGGTCGGGTGTCAGGCAAGGGCGGGCGGCATCGTGGACGACGATCCATTGGCACCGGGTGGGGAGGGCCTGTAAACCGTGGCGCACCGAGTCCTGCCGCCGGGCACCCCCCATACAGACCCCCTGCACTTTTGCCCATCGCCCACTGCGGAGCAAGGCGGTTCCCTGCGCCAAGTTATCGGCGCTGAGGACTACCACCACCGTGTCCACGGAGGGGGCGCTCTGCAAGGCGTCTAACACCCAGGCCAAGGCGGGTTGTCCGCCGAGGGGGACGAAGACCTTGTCTACCCCGCCCATGCGCTGGCTCTGACCTGCGCCCACCACAATAGCCCCTACAGCCTCACCCTGAAACATCTGCTCCCCTGCTCTGGGCTTCCCGGGGCTGTGCAAACAGAATACGCCCCGAGGCCGTCTGATGGGTGCGCATCACCACCACATCCACAAACTGGTTGATGTAGCGTTGGCCCCCTTCAACAACCACCATTGTGCCGTCGTCCAAAAAACCTACCCCTTGCCCTGGCTCCCGGCCCTCCTGGATAAGGCGCACCTGGAGCACCTCCCCAGGCAGAATCGGGGGGTGTAAGGCGGCGGCCAGGTCGTTGATGTTGATAACGCTCAGCCCCTGCCCCTGAGCTAAACGGGCCAGGGTGCTGTCGGCGGTAAAAACCGTTGCCTTCAGGCGCTGGGCCAAGGCGAGAAAGCGGGCCTCACTGCGCTGGTCGGCAGGCCTGTTGGCGTCCACAACGGTCAAGGCGATGCGACGCTCACGGCGCAGGCGCGCCCACACCTCCAAGCCCCGACGCCCTCGTGTCCGGTGCACTGCGTCGTTTGAGGCGGCGGTGCGCCGCAACTCGTCCAGCACAAAACGGGGCACCGCCAGCGTCTCCTGGAGCACACCCGTTCCCACCAAAGAGGCGATGCGCCCGTCTATCAGGGCGCTGGCATCCAGGAGCACCACTCGTGGCGGTGTGCGCGACGCTTGGGCGAGGCGTTCCAACCGGGGGAAGGCTTCCAGGAGAGCCTTCTGCCGCGCCAGGGCGACCCAGGCTCCCGCTACCCCTAAGAGGAGAGTGATGGCTAGGGGCAAGTACACCCCCAAAGCCCCAGGCAGGCGTGCCAGGGCAGGGGTTGCCAGGGCACCCATAGCGAGGCCGAGGATACTTCCCAACAGACTCAGGAAAAGGGAAAGGGGTGGGGCGTGTATCAGCCAACGGATGCCCCGCAGGAGGATTCCCAGACCTATCCCAGCCCCCGCACCCCACACCAGGGGGGTAAGTCCCGACCACCACCCCACCACTAGGATACCAACGCCCGCCAGGAGCACCATACCCAGCCCTGTCCACCGCAGGGGACGCCTCCAGCGGACGGGCAGCTTCGGGCGGGGAGGGGCCAGTGCAGGGGTGCTCACATCCGTACCCTCAATCAGGGTGCGCTGTGGGACGGGAACAGTGCATCGGGGATTTGAGGCACCACTGGGAGGTGGTGGGGCATGAAGGACACCCCCATTCCCTCGCCGCGCGGAAGGTACTTACTCTGCCAAGCGCACACTAAGGATAGAGATGAGCAAAAACAGCACCACTAAAACGATGGTGAACTGGAACAACACCCGCTCCAGTCCCCGCCGCACCCGAAAAGTGGACTCCGCCGAAGCGAACAGGCCTGTGCCTTGGCCCCGCACCTGCAGGAGCACAGTGAGGATAAGCAGGACCGAGACCAAAATTTCAGCAATGGCTAGGGTCGTTTGCACATTCCCACTCCTGAAGAGGCGGATGGGGCAGAGGCGCTCTCCACCCCCCTAGGCTTATCATACCACTCTGCTCCGAAGCGTTCGAGGCCCCACCGTCTACACCTGCACCTGGCGATGGGGAATACGGCGTTTCTCAGCGCAGATAATGGCCTCCACGGCAGCCACCGCCTCGTCCACGCGCCCGTTCTCATTGAGGACCAGGTAGTCAAACAAGGGGAGAGAAGCCATCTCTTGGCGAGCGGTCTGCAGACGGCGTTGCAAGGCTTCCGGGGTATCCGCACCCCGCTGATACAGCCGGCGCTCCAGTTCCGCCAGGGAGGGGGGTGTAACGAAGATGAACACCGCCTGGGGCACCAGACGGCGCAGGGTGGCCGCCCCCTGCACATCCACCCGCATCAGCACATCCCGCCCCGCTTGCAGGGCCTGGCGCACCTGCTCCCGCGGCACCCCGTAGTAATGCCCATACACCTGCGCCCATTCCAGGAAGCCCTGTCGGGCGCGGATACGCTCAAACTCCTCCTGGGATAGGAAGAAGTAATCCACCCCCTCCTGCTCATGGGGCCGTTTGGGACGCGTGGTGGCTGTTACAACAAAGTGGTAGGGGCGCCC
Source organism: Dehalococcoidia bacterium (assembly GCA_025060295.1). NCBI lineage: Bacteria > Bacillati > Chloroflexota > Dehalococcoidia > Dehalococcoidia bacterium. The sequence continues at coordinate 20,017 of JANXCH010000006.1, forward strand.
CAGTTCCCGCATGCGGGCCAGGATGGTGTCTTTGCCGGCTCCAGACGGGCCCGAGAGCACCACCAGGAGGGGTTTGGGTTGGTAACAGGTCTGCAGAAGGGTCTGGGCCAGGAAGTCGTCAGCCACGCCCCTGTGCTCCGGTCAGTAGCGCCAGGTGCTTCCAAAAAGTGGGATAGGAGACGGCGGCACACTCGGCCCCCAAGATGGTGGTCTCGCCGCGGGCCAGCAACCCCGCCACCGCCAATGCCATAGCAACCCGATGGTCGCCATAACTGCGGCACACCGCCCCCTTCAAGGGCCGCGGCCCGCGGATACGCATGCCGTCGGGCAGTTCCTCTATATCTGCCCCCATCCGTCGGAGCTCCCGTACCATCGTGGCGATACGGTCGGACTCCTTCACCCGCAGCTCCTGGGCATCCCGAATGAGGGTGGTGCCTCGGGCATAACAGGCCGCAACGGCCAAAACAGGGAGTTCGTCAATCAGACGGGGCACCAAAGCGCCCTTGACCTCTATAGCCTCAAGGGTGCTGGTGGAGACCGTGATGTCCGCCACCGGCTCGCCTCCCTCTTCCCGCAGGTTGGCCATCTCCAGGCGGGCACCCATCTGGCGCAGGGCGTCCAGGATGCCCGTGCGGGTGGGGTTGACCCCCACACCGTGCACGGTAATACGCCCCTGGGGATGGCAGGCCCCCGCCACGAGCCAGAAGGCCGCCGAGGAGATGTCCCCCGGCACGACCACATCTTTTGCGGTCAAAACACCCGGCTTCAGGCGCACGGTGAGGCCGTCCCGCAAAATGGCGGCCCCCATGACCTGGAACAGGCGCTCCGTATGGTCGCGGGTGGGGGCGGGCTCCACCACCACTGTCTCCCCCTGGGCGAAGAGGCCGGCCAGCAGGATGCACGATTTGACCTGGGCGCTGGCCACGGGCAGGGTGTAGATGATGCCTTGCAGATTGCCTCCCCGAATGGCCAGGGGGGCCAAGCTGTCGCCGTTGCGCCCCCAGATCTGTGCTCCCATAGCGCGGAGGGGGGTAATGACGCGATCCATAGGACGGGAGCGCAGGGAACGGTCGCCGGTGAGGATACTCAGGAACGGCTGGCCGGCCAGCACCCCTGCCAGCAGGCGCATCGTGGTGCCGCTGTTGCCGGCATTGAGCACATCGGCCGGCTCCTGCAGGGCGCCGGCGCGCCCCTGAATAGTCAAGGAGGTGGGGTCGGCCTTGTCTATCTCTACGCCTAGCGCCCCCAGGCACGCCAGGGTGGAGGCGCAGTCCTGGCCGGGGGCATAGTTGGTGATGCGTGCCGTGCCCCGAGCCAAGCCGTTGAAGATAGCGACCCGATGGGAAATAGATTTATCCCCTGGGGGGGTGATCTCACCCTCCAGGCGCAACGGGGGAGAAACAATCTGGCGCATATGTTATGGACGGCTTCCCGGATAGGGGGTCTTGTCCTTGCCTCGCTCCCGCTCCTGCAGTTCGCGCATCCGCTTGGCCAACCGTTCTCCCACGAACAGGGAGAGCATGGCATCCGAGGCGGTGGGGAGAGAAGGCCCCTCCTTTTGGCCAGGGGTTACCCCCGCCAACCATTTGGCCCGCTCCTGCCAGGCGGTGATGAACGCTTTCTCCAGGGCGTCGGGGGCGGTGGCGCTGTCCTTCACCAGATTGCGCAACTCGTATAGCCCTTTGATGAACTCGTCTAGCCAGTGCACGATACCGTCGCGGTTGGTGAGGCAGATATCCCGGTGCATTTGGGGGTCGCCCGAGGCTAGGCGGGTGATGTCGCGATAGCCAGTGGAGGCGACCTTGCTCATCTCCCGCCAACCGGGGCTGCGCGTGGTAACCCCCACCAGGGCTATAGAGAGCAAGAAGGGCAGGTGGCTCACCGCTGCCACATAGGAGTCGTGCTCGTAGGCGTCAATGAAGAAGGGGGTCGCCCCGATGGTTTCGGCCAAACCTGCCACACTCTTGACGGCATCGGGGTTGGCCCCCTTGCCGGGGATGATGCAATAGGGGACGCCCCTAAACAGGTCGGGGGTGGCGGCGTCGGGGCCGCTCTCCTCTTTCCCTCCCAGGGGATGCCCTCCCACGAAGGAGACGGTATCGGGCAACAATTCCTGGGCCCATTGGAGCACCTGGCCTTTGGTGCTCCCCGTGTCGGTGATGATGGTGCCGGGGGCGACACTGGCTGCGATGGTTTCCAGCACATCCCGAATGGCCATCACGGGGGTTGCGATGATGACCATCCGCGCCCCTTCAATGGTGGCGTGCAGGTTGTAATGCGTCTTGTCGACGGCCCCCCGTTTATGGGCGCGGGAGGCGTGGTGGGGGTCCTTATCGTGCCCCACAATTTCCACTTTGGGCAGTTTGGCCTGCTTCAGGGCCAGCCCCAGGGATGTGCCAATCAGCCCCAGGCCGATGATAGCGATACGCTCCACCGACTATCCCTCCTCGTCCCCACAGGTGTTTAGCCTTATGATAGCAGAAAGATGGGCGCGGGGGTATGATAGCCCCCAGGAGGGTGTGGTATGCTGGCCAAGCTCTGCACCAGCGCTGTGCTGGGACTGGACGGCCTGGTGGTATGGGTGGAAGTGGACATCGCCCCTGGGTTGCCCTCGTTCACTGTGGTGGGATTGGCCGACACGGCCGTGCAGGAGGCGCGCGAGAGGGTGCGGGCGGCCATCCGCAACTCGGGGTGCGAGTTCCCTCTGCGCCGGATCACTGTGAACCTGGCCCCTGCCGATTTGAAAAAGGAGGGGCCCTCCTATGACCTCCCCATTGCTGTGGGAATCCTGCTGGCTTCGGGGCAGGTGGGAGGGGCTGTGGACGGGATGGCCTTCCTGGGGGAACTGTCCCTGGATGGGAGCCTGCGTCGCACTGCCGGCGTCCTGCCCATGGTGGGGGTGTTAAAGGAGGCCGGTATCACCCGCGTGGTGGTGCCCCAGGAGGATGCCCGGGAGGCGGGCTTGGTGCCGGGGGTGGAGGTGCTGCCCGCCGCCAACTTGAGCCAGGTCGTCCGCCATCTGCGGGGGGAGCAACCGCTTCGTCCGTTTCACCCCACGGAGACGTATGCGTCTGGTGAGGCGGTTGCCCCGTCCGTGGATATGGCCCACATCAAGGGACAGGAGCACGCCAAGCGGGCTTTGGAAATTGCCGCGACGGGGGGCCACAACCTCCTGATGATCGGTCCCCCGGGAAGCGGCAAGACCCTTCTGGCTCGTGCGCTGGTGGGCATCCTCCCTCCCCTGACGCCCGAGGAAAGCCTGGAGTGCACACGCATTCACAGTGTCAGCGGGCTGCTGCCCCCCGACAAACCGTTGGTTACCCAGCGCCCTTTCCGCTCCCCCCATTACACCATCTCCCACGCCGGCATGGTGGGCGGGGGACGCTGGCCGCGCCCCGGCGAGATCACTTTGGCCCATCGGGGGGTGCTGTTCCTGGACGAGTTGCCCGAGTTCCCGGGTCACGTCTTAGAGGCGTTGCGGCAGCCTTTGGAGGACCGGGTGGTAACCATTAGCCGTGCCCAGGGGAGCGTGACCTTCCCTGCCAACTTCATGCTGGTGGCAGCCATGAACCCCTGCCCGTGTGGCTACGCAGGGGATGGGGCGCGGCCGTGCACCTGTCCCCCGGGGGCAATTGTGCGCTATCAGAGGCGTCTGTCAGGTCCCCTGCTAGACCGCATCGACCTCTTCGTAACGGTGCGTCGGGTGGATTACGAAAAACTGGTGGATCCGACGCCAGGGGAGGCCTCTGAGGTGATACGACGCCGTGTGGCTGAAGCACGGCGGGTGCAACAGGGACGTTATAAGGGCACATCCATGCTCACCAATGCAGACTTGGGGCCTGTGGATGTGTGGGCGATGGCGGACCCAGAGCCGGAGGCCCGCACCCTGCTGATGGCGGCGGCGCGCAAGGAGAACCTGACGGCGCGCGGGTTTCACCGCATATTGAAGGTGGCGCGCACCATTGCGGATCTCGCTGGGGCAGAGCGGGTGGGGTTGGTGCACATGGCCGAAGCCTTGCAGTATCGGCCGCGAGGATTAGGGTAGGCACCTGCCCTGTAGGTGCGGGATGTGAGAAGGCTTCTGGATCAGGATGCACAATATCTTGTCGGTGAGCGGGAAAGCCATTGGCAACAGAAACACTTGCCCCGCCGGGGATGACGGTTTCTGGGCAAGGGTTTCTAGGGTGCCACAGGAAAAACGCCCGATCAAGGATCGTGCACACATAGGGCCTGCCCGCACAGATCCGCTTTCACACTGGGCTGTAAAATGTAAAGACACCCTTCTCGGGTCTACGGGTGGGGTAGTGAGGCACGGGGAGAAGAGCAGAGGGTTTGACAGGGTGCCGTCTAAAGGCTATGAGGTGCACACCTATGAGGATAAGGGCTATGCGGAGGATGATGTTGCTTGGCCTTATCCTGATGCTTGTGCTCACTTGTGGGGCCATGGGTTGTGGGCGCGCCGCCCAACCTCCGCCTACTCCCACCCCCACGCCCGCGCCGGCGGTTGCCCCCGCGCCCGTGAAACGCTGGAGCGCTCCGCCCCCCATGCAGATCGACCCCTCCAAGCGCTACCAGGCTGTCATCACGACGACCGAGGGGGACATTGTGGTAGACCTGTTCCCCCAAGAGGCCCCCAAGACGGTCAATAACTTCGTGTTCCTGGCGCGCCAGGGGTTCTACGACGGGGTCAGGTTCCATCGTATCATTAGGGGGTTTATGATCCAGACAGGAGATCCCACCAGCACAGGCGCGGGCGGCCCCGGATATACCTTTGAGGACGAGCCTGTGCGTCGGGATTACACGCCGGGCATTGTGGCTATGGCCAACGCCGGTCCCAACACCAACGGAAGCCAGTTCTTCATTATGCATGGTTTCGCTCCCCTTCCCAAGGCTTACACCATTTTCGGCCAGGTGGTGCAGGGGATGGAGGTGGTGGACCGCATCGCCAATACACCCGTCACGGCTGGCCCCGGGGGTGAGGTGTCGCGCCCCCTGCGGGATGTGCGCATTGTAAGGATTACCATCCGCGAAGGATGAGAGAGGTGGCACGATGACCCCACAACAGGTGCGGCTCTATATACGCCCAGGCTGATTGCAGTGCAAGCGAACGAAAGAGTTTCTTTCGTCTAAAGGTGTCGCCTTTGAGGTGCGGGATGTGAAAAACGATCCCCAGGCACGTGAGGAGCTCATGCGCTTGGGCTATCGGAGGGTGCCCGTGACGGTGGTGGGCGACCAGGCGGTGGAGGGGTTCAACAAGGCGAAGTTGGAGCAGTTGTTGGGTTTGCGCCAGTAGACCCTTACCTTCCAGAATTCCGGGCAAGGCGTGGGGTGGATGGAAACGGTGCTGGGAGGGTGCGGGGGGAAATGCTCTCAAGTGTGTGTGGGGTGCTCTGTGCCCCCTGAGGGGGAGATACCCTTGATCACACCCACGTCTGTATCCTCTGACCTCCGATCGTCTGCGGGAAGGTGGTTTCGGTGCAGAACGGGGGTAACCTCTGACTGTGTGGCCCCCCGCTTGAAATGATGCTCCAGGTTCAGGGGCGCTCGCCCCGCATCCTAGGATTGAAGGGATTATGTGCGTTATATCCCTGTGGGGGGACGCAGCGCCAACCCCAGCAGGCGCTCGGCGGTGCGGGTGATGGCCTCCCAGCAAGGCGTGCACCACGGGCACCCGTCCTCCAGGGGATGGTAGCCCCCACGGCTCACCAGGTAGGCGCCGTCTTCTGCGACCACCACCGTCTCCTCATACCGCCGGGAGCATAAGCGGCACTGGGTGATGATAGTGTGGGTCATGTTCCCCCCGCTGGGCTAGCCCTAGCGTGCGACGGGGCGCCAACACCCGCTAGGAGCCACGCCCCCACTGCTTTGGGACTGCCCCCCATTCGGGGTGAGGGGATATCCCTAGAGGCCGTCCTCCCCGCCCTCCACCATATCCACCACCAAGGTCGTCCAGCCAAAGTCGTGGGCCCCCATACCTTTCCCCGTGAGGGGGTTGTAAAACTCACGGAAGCCCTCCCGCTCCACCAGGGCTACGGACTTTTCCGTGATGGCATCGGCCTCGTCTCGATAGCCGTGGCGACGGAGGGCTTTGACCAGGAACCAGTTGGTATTCATCCAAGTCGGCCCCCGCCACAGGAGCCAATCCATATCGGGGGCAAAGGAGGGTTCGGCCATGCTCACCGTGGGCAATGGATAGGGTGCCCAGAAGGCTTGGGGGTCTTTCACGTGGCGCTCGACCTGACGGCGCACGCGCTCCGGGGGAATGGAGGGGAGAATAAGGGGGAACAGTGCGGTAATGGTAAGGGTGCGCAAAGGTTTCTCTGCACGGCCCGCCAAGTCAAAATAGGCTTCGGTAGAGGGATCATAGCACTTTGTGAGAATGGCTTGCTCCACTCGCTGGGCCTGGGCCCGCCACTGCTCCGCCGCGCGGGATTCCCCCAAGGCGCGGTGCAGGTCAGCCACGGCGTAAAGGCCCTGGGCGTAGATAGCGTTGACCAGCACATCCTCCACTTCAAAACGCCCCCACTGCGCAGCGCGCCGTGCGGAGAACCTGAGCACCAGGTTCACCAGGTCGGTGAGGCGGTAGCGCCACTCCACCGCGGTGCGGCTGGGGGGACGGGGATTGCGGATGCCCAGCAAAGGGTCATAGGCGGGCTTGTGATCCAACCCCGATTCGTAGGGGGAGATGATGCTGATGAGGCCGTCGCCATCCGGGTCCCGCTCGCGGGCCAGCCAGCGGTAGTAGCGGTCCAGCGGGGGCACCATCTCCCGCAGGAATGCCCTATCTCCACTGCGCTGGAAAACCGTCTTCACGGCCTGGGCCAACACAGGAGGCTGGATGTAGCGGGTATGGCGGGGGCGCAGGGAGGGACTGCTTTGCAGGTATGCCCAGGGTTCTAGCAACCGCTTGGGCCCCCAGTAGAGCACATGCCCGATGAAACCGTCCCCCTCTTGCAAGGAGACCAGGGAGACCAGTTCGGCCTTGGCCTGCTCCAAGTCCCAATGGGAGAGGACGATGGCGTGGAAACAGGAGTCCCAGAACCACTGCCACCGATAACGGCCAGGGGAGGGGCAGGTGTAGCGATAAGTTCGGCGGGAGCGGCGGTCATAGCCCTGGCGGCGATTGGACAGGAGGAGGGCTTGGGCCTGCGAGCGTATGCGCCGATAGACTGCGTTCATGTGCCCTGCGGGTCAACTGCCTGCCCCCCTGGCGTTAGGGTATGCCCAACTCGGCTTTGATCTCTTGGACGGCTGTAACCATCACCCGCAACTTTGCCAGGGCCTCCTGGGTGGTGCGGGTCTTCAGTCCGCAATCGGGGTCAATCCATAGGCGCTCCGGCGGGAAAATTTCCAGGCCTTTCCGAATGCCCGCCTTGACTTGGTCCACCGTCTCAATGCGGTGGGTGTGCACATCAATCACCCCCATGGACAGGATTTTGTCTGTGGGGTGCTTGCGGAACAGTTCCAGGAGGTCATAGTTACTGTTGGCCATCTCCAAATCCAGGACGTGCACCGGCAAGCGGACCAGTTGGTCAAAGACGGCGGCGAAATCCCCATAGCACATATGGGTGATGACGATGCAATCCAGGCCCTTGGTCACGATCCCCAAGGCTCGGGAGGCCAGTTCCATCTCCTCGGGGCGTGTGGAGACGGCGGGTTCATCTATCTGGATGTATTTGGCGCCCGCCTTCACCAGGTCGAACGCCTCCTCCCGCACCACCTGGGCCATCGCCAGGACAAAGTCGGTGAAGGTGGGATAATACTCATTGAATGACCAATCGGCCATGGTGTAGGGGCCGGTGAGCATACCTTTGACGGGCTTGCTGGTAAGGCTTTGGGCGTACTGCCACCACTTGACGGTGATGGGGCCGCGCCGCCCCACAGGGCCAACGGCGATGGGTTTGCGGTAGTAGCGGTTGCCGTAGGAGCGCACCAGCCCGCTGATTTTGAACCCCTCCATGTTCTCGGAGAAATAGGTAACCATATCACCCCGGTATTGCTCCCCGTCCACCAGGATGTCCATGCCCAGGTCCTCCTGGGCGCGAATCCAGAAAGCGGTGGCCTCGCGCTCCAGGCGTTCCAGGTCCTCCAAGCTCATCTCGCCCCGGGCCACCTTATTGCGGGCCTGCTGAAGGGCCTCCGACTTGGGGTAACTGCCCACGGCGGTGGTGAGGAGCCCTCGGGTCATGCCAGCACCTCCTGGGCCTTGCGCGCCCCGTCCACCAGGCGCACCAGTTTCTCGTACGCCCGGTCACGAGGTAAGTATTCCAATCCACACGACGGCGACAGATAGAGGCGATCCAGCCCCACCAGGGGCTTTACCCGCCGCACACAGTCCACCACGTCGTCCACCGTTTCCAGTTTGGTGTTGCGGGCATCCACACACCCCAGCCCCAAAATCTTATCCGAGGGGAAGGAGCGGATGATCGTGTAGTTCGCCTTTCCCAGCACAAAGTCCAGACCAAACACCTGGAAAGGCAGGCGGAAGAAGTCGGGATACAGGCCGTTGAGATCACGAAACCATGTTTGCAGCGCCAACGGAACGGTAACACCCCGCGTCAAGCGTTGCATGGCCTTCTGGAAAAGGGGGAAGTCGTCCTTCCATTTGAGGATGGCGGGCTCATCCACTTGGATGAGGGGGGGATTCTCGGCCTGAAGGGTCAGGAGTTCCTGGTTAAGGATGTCGGCCAGGTGGAGCACAAAGGTCTCCAGATCAGGATAGGCGGGATACAGGGAGAGGCGGGCCAGGGTGTAAGGGCCGGTGACCACAGGTTTGACGGGCTTGGGGCTGTGCTGACGAGCAAACTGATAGTCACGGACGCTGATAGGGCCTTGCCACGACAGACGCTTTTCGGCTACGGGTTGGCGGTAGTAGGTGTTGGTATCAAAGTAGCGCACCAATCCGTTGATACTGAAGCCCCCAATGCGGCGGGCGAAGTAGGTTTGGCCATCCTCCCAGCGGATTTGGCCATCGGTGAGCAGGTCAATACCCGCCTGGGCCTGTTCCGCCAGCACCTCTTTGGTCACCTCGTCCTCAACCCGGTGCAACTCCTCCAGGGAGATTTTGCCCGCGTCGTAGTTGGCGATGGCGGTGCGTAGGTTGGGGGCGCGGCTGCGCCCGCCGATCTTCGGGTAGTGGCCCACCACAGTGGTCAGCACGCTTCCACCTCGCTGTGTAGAGATAGGGACAGCCCACGCGGGGCTTTTGCTATAGTAGCGGAAAAAGGCGTTTTTCCGCAACCGTCTCATCACGGCCGCAAAGGTGTGGGGGGCTTGGGCTTACGGTTGCATTGCCGACGCGCGCAGGGGATAATAGCGTCAACTCCTTTTCTGACAGTGTGGCAAGGGGGCTATGTGAGTAGCCAGGTGTGGATGACCATTGAGGACATCATCTTAGACCAGGACCGGAGGGGGGTGTCGGCTCTGCGCCCCTACCTCCCCCGCCACTTTTGCACCCAGGCAGCGGCCTTCATCCTGGCCCATCCGGGAACGGTTTTTCTTGCTACAGGCTTCTACATCGTGACGGCCGGCGCGCCGGAGACCGATGGCCCCCCGGGGGCAGTGGTGTTGGGGAACGCCTTGGAGGCGCTAGGCTATCGGGTGGTGTATGTCTCCGACAAGTATTGTGTGCCCATTCTGCGGGGGCTGGCGTCGCCGTCTGCACGAGTGGAGGAGTTCCCGATCACCACACCTCAGGAGAGCCAGGCCTTTGCCCAGCGCCTTCTGGAAACCTATCAGCCCGCACTGCTAATCTCCACCGAGCGGTGTAGTCTCACCCGCCAGGGTGTGTACCGCAATATGCGGGGGGTAGACATCACCCCCTACACGGCGCGCCTGGATTACCTGTTTTTGGCCCATCCCGCCAGCGTGGGAGTGGGGGACGGCGGTAACGAAATCGGGATGGGGAAGGTGGCCGAAATTATCCCCACTGTCCCCACGCTGCCGAAGGACCCCGCTGCCACACCCACCACCCACCTGGTCATCGCCAGCGTCTCCAACTGGGGGTGCTATGGGCTCGTGGGGGCATTGTCGGCTCTGGTGGGGCGCAACCTTTTGCCCACCCCGGAGGAGGAGATGGAGCGCATCCGGGCCACAGTGCGCCTGGGCGCCGTGGACGGCATAAGCGGTCGCCCTGAGCCGTCAGTGGACTCCTTCCCCTTAGAGGTGCATGGCCAAATTGTTCTCCGTTTGCACCGTCTGCTGGAGGCACGAGGGATGCCCCGCTAGGGGCTAGCGGGGTGTTTGCTCACCCGCCGTAGCCCGACGCAGGATGAAGGGCAGAGGCCCCCGGACCTCGCTATGGATAACCTGACGGGGGGCGATGACGACGATACCGACGCGCGGGCCTTGCGGGGTAGCAACCACCACAGGGTCGTCTACCGCTAGGTCCAGGTCGCGGGGGTCAACAAAGTGCACCGGCCCACTGCGCTCGAAACGGACACCCGCCACACGATAAAGGAGGAAAGGTGTTGCCACGCCTACCTCCCGGTGGGCGTAGATGCGGCGGCCGGCACAACCAGATGGGGTAAGTGGAGCATAGCGTACTCCAGGGCCAGGCTGGGGTTGACCTGAGCTTCCAAATGCATCCGTAAGGTCAAGATACACCGCACCCCTTGGGCGAAGGTTCTCCCCTCCCCAGTCTGGGCCAGGGCCTCCAGGAAACGGAGGGCGTCAGTGTTGACCACCCCCTGGGGGAAGCGCAGCCGCAAATACAGCAGGTCGCGCCACCATAAAGCCCACAGGTCGAGGGTGTCCAGCACCCATTGGCGGTCCCTGCGCCACCGCTCGGCCAACTGCTGGGCAAAGGCGAAGCGCTCCCGCAGGCTTGCCCCCGCCAGGCGGGCGAACTCCTCCAGCAGCCCCTCCCGCTCGGCTTGGGTGAGGGGGTGGGAATGGATAGTGTCCTGGTCGGAGACCTTTCCCAGGAACCGCAAGGCCCATCCCAGGCGTCCCTGGGCCAGGCGGGCGGCCAGGTGGGCCTCCTCAGCACTTGCCCCCCAGCGCTCCTGCAAGGCTTGCACCAGCGTCTCGGGGGCGAGCAGGCCCAAGCGCACCTCCCCGCATCGCGAGCGTAGGGTGGGCAGAAGGGCTTCAGTATTACACGAAAGGAGGAAGAACACAGTGGCGGAGGGCGGTTCTTCTAAGGTCTTGAGGAGGGCGTTGCTCGCCTCTTCGCTCAGGTGCTCTGCTCGGTCTATGATGATGGCCCGTAGGGCACCCAAGCGGGGGGTGAGGGTGCAAAGGGCCGTGAGACGGCGCACATCCTTGATAGAGATCTCCCTCCTCTGGGCGCCCTCCTGCACCCGTTTCACCTCCTCCTCATCCACAGGGTGGGTCAGGGAGAGGTAGAGGATGTCCGGGTGGGTTCGTGCCAGGGCCAGTCGACAGGAGGTGCACACGTCACAGGGCGGAGTGCCCAGACCTTCGTGGGGGCCGGAGCACTGGGCGGCGCGGGCGATCTCCCGTGCGAAGGTCTCCTTGCCGATGCCCGCTGGGCCCGTGATCAGATAGGCGTGGCCCAGAGAGCCCCGAGCCAAGGCGTGCTGGAACAGGGCCAGCGCCCGTTGGTGCCCGACCACCCGCCACATTCCCTCACGCCCTAAGGGAAGATGTCCAGGCTCATCATATCCTGGGGGGTCTCCCGACGGCGCATCAAACGCGCCGTTCCGTTGCGCACCAGCACCATCGCCGGCCGTCCGTTGAGGTTGTAGGTGCTGGCCATCGCCGGGGCATAGGCCCCTGCACAGGGCATGGCTATAAGGTCGCCCGGCTCCAGGCGCGGGAGCAGCACATCCCGCGCCAAGATGTCCCCGGACTCGCAGTATTTCCCCGCAATGGTAACGGGGGTATCGGGGGTCTGGAACAGTTTGGTGGCGGCCACAGCCTCGTATACCGCCCCATACAGGGCGGGGCGGATGTTGTCCCCCATGCCTCCGTCCACGGCCACATAGGTGCGCACACCGGGAATGACCTTCACCACGCCGACCCGATACAGGGCCACAGCGCTGGGGCCCACGATAGCCCGTCCGGGTTCCACCACAAGGCGAGGAAGGGGCAGAGCGTGGCGAGCGCAGGCTTCCCGTAGGGCTGCAGCGATGGCGCGGGCGTAGTCGGCTGGTGTGGGGGGCCTCTGCTGGCGTGTGTAGGCTATAGCAAAACCTCCCCCTGGACTGAACTCCTCCAGGGGGGCACCACTCTGGACGGCGAAGTCCACGGCGATGGCGATGGCCTGCACATAGGGCTCCACCTCAAAGATGGGGGAACCGAGGTGGAAGTGCAGGCCCTTCAGGGCCAGGTGGGGACTGGCCCGCGCGCGGCGCACCGCCTCTCGGGCCTGCCCGTCCACCAAGGGGAAGCCGAACTTGCTGTCCACCACCCCCGTGGTGGTGTGGGTGTGGGTATGCGGATCCACCCCAGGGGTAATGCGGAGGAGGATGGGTTGCACCCTTCCCCGCTCTGCCGCCAGGCGCTCCAGCAGAGCCAACTCCTGAAAGTTGTCCACCACAATGCGCCCGATGCGGTAGTCCAGGGCCTCCCGCAGTTCCTGGGGGGTCTTGTTATTGCCGTGGAAGTAGATGGTGTCGGGGGGAAACTCCACAGCCCGAGCCACGGCCAGTTCCCCCCCAGAGACCACATCCAATCCCAACCCCTCCTCCTGGAAGAGGCGGGCTAGGAGGGGGGTGATGTAGGCTTTACAGGCGTAAATCACCAGGGAGTTGGGGTAGGCCTCCTGGAAGGCGGTGCGGAAGGAGCGGCACTGGTGCCGCAGGGTCTCTTCGTCAAAGATGTAGAGGGGGGTGCCGAAGCGCTCGGCCAAATCTGCCACATCGCACCCGCCCACGGCAAGGTGGCCCGCGGGCGTGGCCTGGGCGGTCAGGGGGAAAATGTGGCGGAGGGGCTCTAAAGCGTTCATAGGCGCGCTCTTTAGGGAAGGGTCTCCAGAGGTTCCTCGCGGAACAAGAACAGGTTCTCGACGCGGGGGTCGCGCAGGGCCAATCCCTGATCGATCACCTGGTGCATGGGGATGGGGTAAATCGCAGTGCGGGAGAGGGCGCTGTCCACGCGGGTCTCCCGCAGGCGACGGGTGCCGTCCTCCAAGGTCTCCTCATAGGCGAACTCCCAGGCCAGCAGAAGCACCCGTACACCCAAGCCCTGGACTTTGCGCACCAGGGGCACGAAGTCGCCATCACAGGCGATAAGGGCGATGACATCTACCCGCCGCTGCACTGCCAGGTCATAGGCCTCCAAAGCCAACCACACATCAATGCCCGTCTCTCGGGGGCGCTCGCCGCGCTCCTCCCGTAAAAGATAGTGGGGGGTGATGCCTTCGTTGATGAGGACCTCATCGAACACCCGGTCGGAAAGGAGCCGGTTGCGCGCACTGGCGGTGGCGGCCGAAAACCGCCCCCGAAAGTAACGGGCTTCGGTGATCAGGCAGAAGTCCACCGGGACCCGCTCCCGCTGTGCCACCAGGTGTCGGATGAACTCCTGCAATCCTCGGAGGGAGATGCGGCTGCGGCGAGGGTGACCGAACTTGTAGTAGTTGGAGACCTCGGTGAAATATCCGCCGTCATAGAACACGGCGATGCGGGTGAAGGTGGTGCCGGCGCGACCGACAGGGCCTATGGGGGTGGGGCCTTCGGATGGGGGGAACTGGTTGCCCATAGCACCTCTTTTCTTTCCGTGTGTTGTCTGGGTAGATGGTATACACGAGTTAGCCTACGAGGCGGTAGGTGTCTCCCTGACGGGCGACGCGCCCCTCTTTCTCCAGTTTGATGAGATGGGTGCGCAGTTGGTTGCGGGCCAGGGTGTGCAAACGCGCTTCCAGTTCCGGGTAGATCTCCTCCCGCAGGGCTTCCAGGGTTTTGGGGGCGTTGCGTAAAGCCGAGAGGATTTGGGCCTCCCGCTCCAGACGGTGGTGCAGGAGTTCCTGGATTTTGGCCTTCGGGTTGCGCACCAGGGGGCCATGCCCAGGGCAGATGACGGTGGCGGGGTAGTCCAAGAGCCGACGCAAGGTGTGTAGATAGAGAGCCATGTCGCCTTCATCGGGGTTGATTACGGTGGTGCCCATCCCGAGGACAGTATCTCCCGTGAAGAGGGCTCCATCGGGACGCAGGAACACGCTCAGGCTGCCCAGGGTATGTCCCGGGGAGTGGATGAACTCCACCTCTTTACCCCCCAGGTCGAGGCGCTGGCCGTGGGCTGGGGTGTGGTGAACGCGGATGCTGACGCCCTGCTTTTCCAGGGCCTGGTCAATGGCAGGCTTCTCAGCCGGGGCGCTATAGATAGGTGCTCCCGTGGCTTGGGAGAGGGCGGCCGCTCCCCCCATATGGTCTGGATGGCGATGGGTAAGGATGAGGGCGATGAGAGGGGGCGGTTTGAGGGTCTGGATGTAGTCCAGGCGTGCCTGAATGTGCTCGGGCTGGTTCCAGCCGGTGTCCACCAGGGCGCTGGCGCGGGTGCCGACGATCAGGTAACTATTGGGAGGGAACAGACCGGGGCCTGGGCTCTGCCCCACAGTGATAGCGTGGACACCGGGCACGATCTCCATTGCTTCCTTACACACAAAGGTGTGGGGGTGCTCCGAGATATATGCCGTCTGCGCAATGCTCAAGAGACAGGAGGGCGTTTTGCGCCCAATTTTCTGCCCAGGAGGAGGCGTTACGCCGGCTAGACAGGGCTTAGCGCGCCGTTCACACCTTCCAGTGCATCCTCCCTTTTATTGTAATGGCCCTGGGGGAATGGTGCAAGGGGCATATGGGGACGCCCTAGCGCCCTTGCCCTGTCCCTGAAGTTGGGCTAGGATGGTGCCCAAGAAAGCGTATGACGACCTTTGGTCTCTCCACCCGGTTGGGTGAGGCCCTCCCGGTGCGGACTTTGACCACCGTGCTGGCCCTTGCGCTGGGCTGGGTGGTGCTCTACATGGATCGGACGACCCTGTCCCCCCTTTTGCCTGTCATCGGGAGGGAGTTCAGCCTGACGGGCACTCAGCAGGGGGCTATCGCCAGCGCCTACTTCTTCACCTATGTGGCGTTGCAGGTGCCGTCGGGTCTGCTGGGTGACCGCTTCGGCCTGAAACGGGTGCTGATGGTGATGTATACCCTGGCGGGATTGGGGATGGTCGGTGTGGGCCTATTTGCACGCTCGTATCTGCTGTTCATGGCGTTCATCATTGTGCACGCTATCGGGGCGGGGGCCTATTATTCCACATCCTATGGCATTACGGTGAGCAGTGTACCTCCCCAGCGGCGGGGGATGAGTAGTGCCATCGTAACGGTAGGGATGGCGTCGGGGTTGGCTTTGGGGCTATCCCTGTCGGGGGTGCTCTACCAAGCATGGGGAACGTGGCGTGCGCCCTTTTTGGTGTGGGGCATCTGCACGCTAGCGATGGTTCCCCTTTTTGCGCTGGCCGTCCAGGGTCAGAGGTTCACCCCGCCATCGCCCGGGGGTTTGGGGCGCGTGGTGCGCCATCGGGGTCTCGTGCTGTTGGGCATCGCCAACTTTTTTATCCTTTGGAGCCAATGGGTTACCCTTACCTGGGCACCCAGTTTCCTTTATCAGGAGCGGGGGCTGAACTTGCGCCAGGCGGGGCTGTATACGGCCGTGGTGGCCTTGCCGGGAGTGGTGGGGGCATTACTGTGGGGGCGTCTCTCGGACCGAATCGGTAGACGCCGTCTCTTGACCCTGTTGCTTCCATTCACGATGGCCAGCCTGGTGGGGGTCGCCCTTGTTCGGCACCCGGGCCTGCTGGCTCTGGCCTTGGGGGTATACGGCTTGACGGGGGCCTTGGCCCTGAACCCCCTGATGGTCGCCTGGGCGGGGGACATGGCTCTCAAGCGCTCGGACCTGGGGGTAGGCACGGCTATCGCCGGCCTTAACGCTCTGGCGGTGGGGAGTTCTATTGTGGCGCCAGTGGTGAGTGGACGCATTCTTGACATAACCCGTTCCTTGGAAGGGGCTTTTTTGTTGGGGGCTGTGTGGGTGGTGGTGGGATGGGCCATCCTGTGGATGGTGCCGGAGGAAAGGTCCCCAAAACCTGCAACACACTAAGCAAACACCAGGGTGCACAGGCGGTTTGAGCAGAGGTGTTGCAGTGAGATAATGGAAAGGGGCTGGCCTCTCGGTAGCCCCGACGCCCCGTGATGTCTGGCAGTCTGTGGGTGAGCATGGTGCCATGCTCTAGGAGAGAGATATGGACGGTTCCCGCTGGCCCGATGTGCGCCCCTGGCGGTGCTCCTTTTTCGGTGCGCCTATCTGCGAGGATCTGGAGCGCTTGGACGCACAAGTGGTTTTCATCGGCGTCCCCTTTGACCAGGGGACGACCAACCGCCCCGGGGCCCGGTTCGGCCCTCACGCCGTGCGGCAGGCCCGCGTCTACGACTATTTTTCTCTGTTCGAGCCGGAGCCCCCTCCCGCCGGGGGCCTGTATGAGGTGGACGTGGGCACCGAAATCCTCAAAGGCGTGACGATGGCCGACCTGGGGGATATCAATGTGGCCCCGTCCAACTGGGAGTTGGCTTTGGAGCGGCTGACACGGGTGGTGTCCCGTGTGATAGAGAAGGGGGCTTTCCCTGTGGTGGTGGGGGGCGACCATACCATCACTTTCCCCGTGGTGCGGGCTTTGGAGCGGTTTGCCCCCCTGGGCATTGTGCACCTGGATGCCCACTTGGACTATACCCACGACTACCAAGGGGTGCGCTACTACCACGGAAGCCCCATACGGCGGTGTGCGGAGTTGCCCTTCGTGGGGCCGATCAGCCACATTGGTATCCGAGCGGTGCGGCGCAAGCCCGTGGAGGAGGCGCGTCAGCGGGGAAACCTCATCATCTCTGCCGACCGCTTCCGCGCCCTGGGACCGAAGGGTGCCGCAGCCCTCGTGCCCTCTTCTGCTTTCCTTTACATCAGTTTGGATATTGATGTGCTTGACCCCGCTGTTGCCCCAGGCACGGGCACACCCGTGGTGGGGGGCTTGACCTACCTGGAGGTGCGGGATTTCCTGCGGGAGGTGGCGCGGAAAGGCAAGGTGGTGGGGTGCGATGTGGTAGAGGTGGCGCCGGAATACGACCACGCCCAAATCACAGCCCTGGCCGCCAGTCGGCTCATCGTGGACATCCTGGCGGCCGTTTTCCCACCTCACCCGCAACCGTAGGAGGGGCAGATGGCGTTGCGCACTGTGTGGCGTCCTCAGCGGGATGAGGTGGTGGCCGTTCACGGGGCGGTGGCTACCAAAGACCCCCTAGCCACGGAGGTGGGTCTGGAGGTGCTCAAGCAGGGGGGGAACGCCGTGGATGCGGCGGTGGCCGTGGGCTTCTGCCTGTGCGTGGTGGAGCCGATGATGACTTGCATCGCCGGGGTGGGGTATATGCTCATTGCCCTGCCCGGCCGGGGGGAGGAGGTGGTCATTGATTATGGTCCCCGCGCCCCTATGCGCGCACGTCCTGATATGTACCGCGTCCTGGGGGAGGCCCCCGCCCTTATTGGTCTGTACCAGGTAGAGGGGCGTGCCAACGAGGTGGGCTACCTCTCCATCGGCGTGCCTGGCACGGTGGCCGGTCTGTGCCTGGCCCACCGCCTTTACGGCTCTTTGCCCCTCCCCTTTTTGCTGGAGCCGGCTATCCACTACGCCGAGCAGGGTTTTGAAGTCAACTGGTATCTGGCTCTGTGCATTAGCAACGCTATGTCCGATTTCCAAGTGTCGCCCGCAGCCTGTGCCGTGTTCCTTCCCCGAGGGCGTCCTCCCATCAGTTCACCCAAGCCTGCCGAGCGCCTGGTGCAACGGGACCTGGCCGAAGTGCTCAAGGCCATCGCTCGCCACGGCTCCGACGCCTTCTACAAGGGCGATATCGCCGACGCCATTGAGCAGGATATGCGCGCCCACGGCGGGCTGATGACCCGCGCCGATTTGGAGCGCTATGAGGCGGTCGTGCGTGCCCCCTTGCGGGTTGCTTGGCGGGAAGTGGAGGTGCTTGCCCCCTGGGGGGCTAACGGCGCCATCACCGCGTTGGAGACCCTGAATATCTTGGAGAACTTTGACCTCAGGGCTTTGGGCCACAACACCATAGATTACCTGCACACCTACGCCGAGGCGGCGGGACACGCCTTCGCCGATCGTTACGCCTACCTGGGCGACCCGGAGGCGGTGGCGGTGCCTATGCGGGGCCTATTGTCGAAGGAGTATGCACGCCACATCAGTCAAACTCTCCGCCCCGACCGCACAGTGCTCCCCCTTCCCCCGGGACAGGTGCCCTGGGCCTATTACGACAGTCGTCCCCTCCATGACCCCTGGGCCTACGAGGGGCACCCGCGCCCGGCAACAGCGCCTGTCCCCTCGGCCCATGGCGGGGGCGATTGCACCACCCACTTCTGTATCGTGGATCGGGAGCGTAACCTGGTCTCCTGCACCCAGACGGCCGTCAGCTTGTTCGGTTCCAAAGTGGTTACCCCAGGGACGGGCATCCTGTGGAATAACGCCATGCTTTGGTTCAACCCCAAGCCGGGCACGGCCAACTCCGTCGCCCCGTGGAAGCGCCCCTTGGTGAACATGACGCCCCTTTTGGTGAAGCACGGGGGACGCCCCGTCATGGCCATCGGTGCACCAGGCGGGAGGCGCATCATTGACTGCAATACCCAGGTGTTCCTGAATATGGTGGCCTTCGGGATGGGGCCGCAGGAGGCGGTGGCCCAGCCCCGTGTAGATGTGAGCAGTGGGGAGGTGCTCCTGGACTCCCGTCTTGGGGAGGAGGTGGCCCAGGGCTTGCGCCAACGGGGACATCGGGTCGTGGTGGCCGAGGAGACCCCCGCCGATGTCAACTTCGCCACGCCCCTGGCCATCCAGGTGGATGTTCAGAACAACCTGGTGCGGGCGGGTGTGGATGTGTTCCGGCGCGCAGAAGCGATGGGGTACTAGCACCGTTGGGGGGAATAAACCTTACGAACGGCTCCCTCGCCCAGTAACCGGGAGCCAGGGAAGGAGCGGCATGGCCACATCTCCAGCCACACGGGAGGCCCTGATGGAATCCTTTGACCGGCGCGTGCAAGAGGCGATTCGTTGGTATGAGACATCGGCATCCACAGCTTCTGGGAAGGTGGGCACTTGGGGGCCTAAAGAGGTGCTGGCCCACTGTATCTTCTGGCATCAGGTTACCGCCGAAGGGATGGAATCGGTTGCCCGAAACGGACCTCCACGCCGCACCACCGCCCCAACCGATGATCTGAATGCGCAAGCTGTGGCTCAGCGGGCGGGGAAGACCCTAGCCGACCTGGTGGCCGAAGCGCGCCAGGTGCACCAGCGCCTCGTGCAGGCGGCGCGCTCCATCTCCAACTGGGACAGCATCGTTTTGGTGCGGGTGGATGGTACCACCCAAACCGTTCGCCAGCGCCTGGAGCGTATCCCCAACCACTGGTGGGAGCACATCGCCCAACTGGAGGGCAAGGCGAGTTAGGAGGCTGTATGTCCCGCATCCCTGACTTGCAGGAGAAATATGAGCGCCTCGACCGCAAACTGCCCATGAAGGGCGAGGAGGCCATAGACAGCGCCAGCCTTCTGGCCTTTGACTACGCGTATCCCGACCAGCCCGCTGAGGTGACCATTGAAACCGATGAGTTTACGGCGGTGTGCCCCTGGACGGGCCTCCCGGATTACGGCAAACTGACTATTACCTATGTGCCACGCTACGCATGCGTGGAACTTAAGTCCTTGAAGTACTACCTCCTGTCCTTTCGGGATGTGGGCATCGTTCAGGAGCACGCCGCCAATCGCATACTGCGCGACCTGGTGGCTCTGTGTCGGCCGCGCTGGATGCGGGTGCGCCTAGACTACAAGGTGCGCGGGGGCATCCACACCACCGTCACGGTGGAGTATCGGGAGCCAACCGCCTAGGCACGCTTCAGGCTGTGCACGGCGGGCAGCCACCTGTACCCATTCCCCTTGATGCTATGGGGTAGGAGACGATGCCCTCCTCTCCGCGCTTCCTAGTGGTGGCTGGGCTTTTCCTGACCGCCCTTATCACGGCCAACATCACCGCGGTGAAGTTATTCCAGGTGGCCTCGGTGTCCCTCCCCTGGGGGGGACAGGTGCTGGTGGTTCTGCCCGCGGGGGTGCTGGTGTTCCCCCTGAGTTACATCGTCAACGATGTGCTCACGGAGGTCTATGGCTACCGTAGCGCGCGGGCGGTCATCTGGCTGGGCTTTTTGTGCAATGGGGTGGCGGTGCTGTTCATCTGGCTCGGGGGCCTTTTGCCCCCCGCTCCCGGCTGGGAGGGGCAGGAGGCGTATCAACGCATCTTGGGCTATACGCCTCGCCTGGTGGCCGCGTCCTTCGCCGGCTACCTGGTGGGGGAACTGGCCAACGCGCGTGTGCTGGCGCGTCTGAAGGTGGCCACGCGGGGGCGGTGGCTGTGGTTTCGCACCATCACCTCCACCCTGGTGGGGCAGGGCCTGGACTCCCTGGTATTCATCACCATCGCCTTTGTGGGCACGGTGGGTGCGGGCCTGCTGGTGCAGATCGTCATCACCCAGTGGCTAGCCAAAAGCCTCTATGAGGCTCTAGCCACCCCCTTGACTTACCTGGTGGTGGGCTACATCAAACGCCGTGAAGGGGTGGACACCTACGACTACGGTCTTACCGTGAACCCGCTGCAGGTTCTGCGGGGGGGGCAAAAGTCTCCAGGTTCCCCCACCCGATAGCCCGTGTAACTTCTACGGCAATGAGGGGTGGTGTCCCCAAAGGCAGGTGGCGGTATTGGGGATACTTGTCCTGCAAAGCCGTTACGGCTGCGGAGTAGTCCTCCCCCTGTGTCTGCAGGGAGGCGTGCCCCAGAAGGAGCACATAGGCCAGCCGCTCCCAATCCTCATCCCAGTGGTCCACCAGAAAGGCCACGCGCGGGTTGGCGCGGATGTTGCGCACCCGCTTGAGGTCTAGAGGGTTGACCCGCTTGGGCTTGGTGTCCAGGGGGATGAACAGGCGTCGCCCTTGCACCACGAACACCACGGGCACCAGGTGGGGCTGGCCGTAAGCATCGGCTGTGGCCAAGAACCCTCTGCGGGCCGACGCTACCACCCGCCACAGGACGTCACCGTCCCCTAGAGGCCGAGATCCTCCAACCACTTCAGCACCAGGAGGTTGAACAGGTCCGGTTGGTCAATATTGGAGCCGTGCCCTGCTTTGGGGATGAACGAAAGAAAAGACCCCTTGATATGCTGGGCCATATAGTAGGATGCGGCAATGAAAGGCTTATCGCGGGTGCCGCACAGGATAAGTGTGGGGGCGGTGATTTTGTCTAGGGGGAGCATGGGGATGTTGGCCATCACTCGGCGGGCTACGTGGGCCAGCCCGATGGGGTTCAGGCGACGCATCACCTCTGGGGGCGTGTAGTAGTCGTCCACAGCGTAGGGGCTGCGCATGAAAGCCTCCATCCCCCCCGTCTCCAATAGACGTGCGCGCTCCTCGCACTCCGTGTTCCAGTCCGCCAGGCGTTGGGGGTTGCGGAAGCCGGGGCCCGTGTCCATCAGAATAAGGCTTTTGACCATCTCCGGGCGGGCCAAAGCGAACTCCATAGAGATGACACCCCCCAGGGAGAGACCCCCCACCACCGCCTCCCGCACCCCCAAGTAACGCAGGAGTTGGTACAAATCCTCTACGGCAATGCTTCGGGAATAGAGGGAGGGGTCGCGGGGTGCCTCGGTTTGACCGTGTCCGCGCATGTCGTAGATAATGAAGCGGTATTTTTGGGAAAGGGCGGGCACCTGGGGCTTCCAGGAGACTGTGGTGCCTGCATATCCGTGGGTAAATACCACGGGATATCCGCTTCCGTGCTCCTCATAGTAGAGGCGGATACCGTTGATGCTGGCGAAGGGCATGCGTCCTCCTTAGCCCGCACGGGGGCGGGGTGCGCTATCATACTACTCTGTAAGCTGTCGCCCAGCAAGGAGGAGTATGACCAGCCCGCGTTTTCGTGTGGTGCACTTGGGGCCGATGAACGATCGGCATGTGGTGGTGGAGAGGGAGGTGTTGAGTGCCATCGGAGCGGACTTGATCCCAGCGCCCCGTCCCCAAACCGAGGATGACATTTTGCGCCACGCTGGCGATGCCGACGCCATTATAGCTGTCACAGGGCCGTTCACCCGGCGGGTGTTGCACAACCTCAAGCGATGCAAGGTGGTGGTGCGCACCGGTGTAGGGGTGGACACCATTGACATCCCCGCTGCCACCGAGGCGGGTATTGCCATTGTGAATGTGCCGGACCTGTGGACACGGGAGGTGGCCACCCACGCGTTGGCCATGCTTCTGGCCCTTGCACGCCGACTGAAGGCACTCGACCAGGCGGTGCGGGAGAACCGCTGGCGCTCGGTTCTGGAGCCTCCCGTGCCCCACTTCTACGGCCAGACGGTGGGCATCGTGGGGTTAGGGCGCATCGGCCGTGCCTTCGCCCGACGGGCCAGGGGCTTTGAGTTCCGCATCATCGCCTACGACCCCTATATCCCCCGCTCGGTCTTTGACGAGGAGGGGGTGGAGCCTGTCGCCTTCCCCGACCTTCTGCGCCAGTCGGATTTCGTCACTATCCACACCCCCTTGACGCCCGAGACGCGCCATATGTTCAACGCTTCCACTCTGCGCCTGATGAAACCCAACGCCATCCTGGTGAACACCGCTCGGGGCGCCGTCATAGATGAAAAGGCCCTCATCCGCGCTTTGCAAGAGAGGTGGATCGCCGGGGCGGCGTTGGATGTGTTGGAGCAAGAGCCTCCCGCCCCCGACAACCCTCTGCTCCAGATGGACAATGTGCTCCTCTCCCCCCATGCGGCCTATTACTCGGACAAGGCGGTGGAGGGCTTGCCCCGCCGTTGTGCCGAAGAGGTGGCGCGGGTGTTGCAGGGGCGGATGCCTCTGCACCTGGTCAACCCTGCTGTGGGCGAGCGGTTAGCCCTGCGCCCATAGGAGGGCCTGTGCCCCCCACGTTAGAGGACATTGTCCGCCGACGCATTCAAGAGAAAGGGCCTATCCCCTTCGCCGAGTTCATGGAGATGGCCTTGTATCATCCCGCGGGTGGGTATTACCGGCGGGGGAAGGGGCGCGGGGCGAGAGGGGATTATTTCACCAGCCCCCAGGCTCATCCCGCTTTTGGGGCCCTTTTGGCTGTGCAAGTGTACCAGGTGTGGGAAGTGCTGGGGAGGCCGTCGCCTTTTGTGGTGGCGGAGCAGGGAGCGGGGGATGGCCTTTTGGCCCTCGCCTTTATGGACTTCGCTGAGCGCCTGACTGCCTCTTTTGCCCAAGCCCTGCGGTATGTGGCCATAGATCTGGACACCCCTCCCAGTCCTGACTGGGCACGGCAGAGGGGAGGGCAGCGCCTACGCAGCGCCGCGTTGCCTCTGCGGGGCGTGGTGGGGTGTCTCATAGCCAATGAGATGGTCGACGCCTTCCCGGTGCATCGCTGGCGTGTGAAGGGCGGGTCGCTGGAAGAGGCGTATGTGGCGCTCCGGGGGGACGGTCTGGGTGAGATGTGGGGGCCTCCGTCCACCCCTGCTCTGGAGGCGTGGGTGCGGGCTTTGGGGATCCCTCTTGTGGAGGGAACGGAGGGGGAGGCGTGCGTGCGGTTGCCAGCCTGGACAAGGGATCTGGCAACTGCCCTGGGACAGGGCTTGGCTATCATCATAGACTATGGGGGTATGCCAGCGGAGCTTTACCGCACGGGGCGTGGGGGCACCGTGAGGGCCTTCCGCCAGCACATGGCCACGGGCGATCTGTATCGGCATGTGGGCCAGCAGGACATCACCGCCTCGGTGGACTTTGCGTCCCTGGTGCGCTGTGCGCGGGAGGCAGGCTTGGAGGTGATGGGGTGGGTGCGTCAGAGGGTGTTCCTACGCAACTTGGGGTGGGATGCCTTGCGGCGCGCTCTTGTGGCGTCCCGTTTGCCCCCAGCCGAAGCCGAAGCCAACCGCTTCGGTCTGCAAGCCCTGGTGCAGGAGGAGGGGCTTGGGGGGTATGGAGTGCTCCTGCTGGGAAAAGGGGTGCCTTCGTTCCCCGTGTGGGGGGTAGATGGTCTATCCCCGGACGGGGTAACCCTCGTGCAGGGGGCATTGGCGGGTGGCGTTCCTCTGCTCACCCCTGCCCATGCCCCCCTGCTGCAGGGGCGCTACCCCCATCAGGCCGTTGGGGCGCAGGCGTTGGAGGTGTGGACACCGTCTTGCACCCGCCAGAGGGGCGCCGTATCATGAGCGTTGACGGTGAGGAGTGTGGGCCATGCAGGAGATGGTGATAGACAGCATCCGGGTCAGCCTGATGAACTACCAGCGGGTGGTCATTCTCAAAGAGAAGGGGGCGGACCGTTACCTGCCCATCTGGATTGGCCCTGCGGAGGCGGACTCCATCGCCATCAAGTTGCAGGATGTGCAGGTGCCCCGTCCCCTCACCCATGACCTTCTGCGCAACATTATTTACGCGCTCGGGGCGCGGGTGGCTTATATCGTGGTCAACGACCTGAAGGACGACACCTTCTACGCCAAAATCGTTTTGGAAGTGGATGGGAAGTCTTTGGACATCGATGCCCGTCCCAGCGATGCCATCGCCATTGCAGTGCGGGTGAACGCCCCCATCTATGCCGAGGAGTCGGTGCTGGAGAAGGCCGGCATCCCTGGCACGAAGGAGGGAGAGGCCGAGGGTGAGGTGCGTTCCAAAGGGGAGAAAGTGGAGAAAGTGACCGAGGAGGAGATGCGCAAACTGGGTGCCTTCAAGGAGTTCATTGAGGGCTTGAACCTGGAGGACCTGGGCAAGGGGAAGACCTCTTGACCCGAGGGGACACGGGCTCGACGAGTTCGGAGGGGGCGGGTGGTATTGACCTGCCCCCTCCCTCTGTGATAAACTGCACAAGCGTGGAGGAGGGGGTGTGGCCTGGTGGGTTCCTGCCCTGCGCGTTGCTGGGATAGGCTTCTATATAGCCCTTTCCATCGTGGGGGGAATCGGGGGGGGCTGGCTCCTAGATAAGTGGTTAGGGACAAAACCGTGGCTCACCTTGGGGGGAGTGGTGCTGGGGAGTGTGGTGGCCTTCTACGGGGTCTACCGGATGGTGGCACCCCTCCTCCGAAACGGTGCGCCCAAGAATTAGGGAGGACGACACTCCGTGGGTCGGGGCACACGCTGGCTGGTGCTAGCGGCCCTGGTGGTGGGGGCCCTGGGTCTGGGCGGTTTGCTGACCGGGGCCATCGGCTCCGCTTTCCTGGGGCGGGAGCCGTTGCTGCATCGTCCTCACGTGCACCTGGCGGCCGATATTTTGCCCTGGAGCATAGGCCCCTTCCCGCTACGGAACACCCTCCTCTCGGCGTGGTTGGCCACCCTGGTGATTGTGGTGCTGTTCGTTGGGGGGGCGCGCACGCTGAAGATGGTGCCTGGCCGGTGGCAGAACCTGATTGAGGTGTTCATTGAGAGCCTTTACCGCTTCATTGAGAGCGTCGTGGGCACTAAATACGCCCGCGCCTTCTTCCCCGTCATCGCCACTATATTCATCTTTGTGGCTTTCAACGCCTGGCTGGCCCTTCTGCCTATTTATCCCTCCCTGGGCTTCAAAGAGAAGGTGGTCAAAGAGGGGCACGTTGAGACGGTATTCGTCCCCCTTCTGCGCAGTGCGGGGACGGATCTGAATATGCCCCTGGCCCTTGCGCTGGTATCCTTCGTTTTTGTGGAGTTTTGGGGCTTCCGCGCCCTGGGTTTGGCGTACTTGGGGAAGTTCATCCGATTGGGCAACCTCCTACGGGGCAAGATTTTTCAGGGATTTGTGGATCTTTTCGTAGGTGTCTTGGAGCTGGCTAGCGAGTTCATTCGCATTGTGAGTTTTACTTTCCGTTTGTTTGGGAACATGACCGCTGGGGAAATTCTCCTCCTCGTGTCGGCCTTTTTGGTGAGTTTTGTGTTCTCCGTGCCCTTCTACGGGCTGGAAATCCTGGTAGGCTTTGTGCAGGCGCTGATCTTTGCCGGCCTGACCACGGTATTCGTGGCCCTGGCGGTGGCCGAGCATGGCGAAGGGGAGCATCATTAGGAGGGATATATGACGTTCGTTCTTTTCCTTACCTTCGGATTGGTGGTGTTGGCAGTGTTGGGGGCAATGCTGGCGGTAGTGTTCGCTTTGTACACTAAAGATTAGGGCCCCACGAAGGGCCACCACAAACATAACCAGGAGGTTCGCTCTATGCCTGAAGCACTCAGCCCCGAAGCGGTCAAGATGCTGGCGGCCGGTCTGGCTATCGGGTTAGGATTGTTGGGGCCGGGGTTGGGGATTGGCCTGCTGGGGGCGGCGGCCATGAACGCCCTGGGGCGCAACCCCGAAGCGCGGGGCGCTATCTTGACCAACATGATTTTGGCCATCGCCTTCGCCGAGGCTTTGGGCATCTACGCCCTTATCGTGGCGGTCATCCTCGCTATGGTGGCCTAGCAACCCGAGCGTTCGGTACATTCCTGCCCACCAGGAAGGAGCGGTATGGCCCAACTGGGGTTTGATATCCCCAGCCTCGTCGCATACCTGATTAACTTCTCCATCCTCCTGGCCATCCTGTACTTCTTTGTCTACAAGAGGGTGCTGGGGATGCTGGATGCCCGCTCCCAGCGTATTAAGGAGGCCATGGAGGAGGCGGAGCGGGTCAAAAAGGAATCGGCCCGCGCGCAGGAGGAGATGCAGAGGCAACTGGAGCAGGCCCGCCGGGAGAGTCAGGCTATCTTGGAGCAGGCCCGCCAGATGGCCGAGCGCTACCGGGAGGAGGAGCGTCAGCGCGCCCGCCAAGAGGTGGAGGCTACTTTGGAACGTGCCCGCCGTGAAATCCAGGCGGAACGGGATGCGGCCATTGAAGAGGTCCGCCGCCACTTCGCCGACCTTGCCGTCCGGGCGGCGGAGCGTGTCTTGGAGCGCAGTCTCGACCGGGAGGCGCACCGCCACCTGGTGGAGCGGGTGCTGGACGAGGCCGAAACCCTGCGGAGGACCTAGTCCGTGCCGGGACGCAGCCTTCCCTCCCCTAAACGGTATGCCCAAGCCGTCTGGGACATCGCCAGGGAGCAGGGCACGGTGGACACCTGGCGGAGGGATCTGCAGGCGATGGCCGAACTAGCCCGCCGCGAGGAGGTGGTGGCTTTTCTGGATAACCCCAGTATCCCCGTGGCGGAGCGAGTGGCTCTGGTGCGCCAGATGCTTCCCGACTTGGGGCCGTTGGCGTACAACCTGGGAGCACTCCTGGCGGAGCGGCAGGGCTTCCGCACTTTGCCCCTTCTTTTCCAGGAGTTTCAGCGCTTGGCCGACGAAGCGGAGGGTATCCTGCGGGTGGAGGTAACGGCAGGGGCACCCTTGACCGATAGCGACCAGCAAGACCTGGCCGAGCGCCTGGGGCGCACCCTGGGGAAACGGGTTGTCCTGTCGGTGCGCACTGACCCCTCCCTCCTGGGGGGTGTGGTGCTCCGCATCGGCGACCGGGTGCTGGACGGCAGTGTGCGGGGACGTCTCCAGGCCCTGCGCAAGACCCTGGTGGAGGTCGGGTAACACTTCGGCTGTGGAGGAAGCCCATGACCATCCGTGGACAGGATATCGTCAGCGTTCTGCGCCGACAAATTGAGGGCTACGAGGCCCGAGTGAGTATGGTGGAGGTGGGGACGGTGGTGGAGGTGGGAGACGGCATCGCCCGGGTGCACGGCCTGGCGGGATGCCGCTACAGCGAACTGGTGGAGTTCCCCGGCGGGACCCTGGGGATCGCCCTCAACTTGGAAGAGGATAGTGTGAGCGTCGTGCTCCTGGGGGGCGAGGCGGAGGTGAAAGAGGGAGACACCGCCCGCACCACCGGCCGCATCATTGAGGTGCCGGTGGGGGAGGCCCTCTTGGGGCGTGTGGTGGACGCCTTGGGCCGCCCCCTGGACGGCAAAGGCCCTATCAAGACCTCCCGCTTCCGCCCCGTGGAACGAGTCGCCCCCGATGTTACCAAGCGCAAGAGCGTGGACACCCCCGTCCAGACGGGCATCAAGGCCATTGACGCCATGATCCCCATCGGGCGCGGCCAGCGGGAGCTCATTATCGGCGACCGTTCCACAGGAAAGACTGCCCTGTGTCTGGACACCATCATCAACCAGAAGGGACAGGACCTCTACTGCATCTATGTGGCCATCGGTCAGAAGGCGGCTAAGGTAGCCCAGGTGGTGGGCATCCTAGAGCAGTATGGAGCCTTGGAGCATACCATCGTGGTGGTGGCCAGCGCCGCGGACTCCGCCGCCCTCCAATACCTGGCACCCTACGCCGGGTGCGCCATGGGCGAGGAGTTCATGGAGCAGGGCAAGGACGCCCTGGTGATCTACGACGATCTGACCAAGCACGCCTGGGCCTACCGCCAGTTGTCCCTGCTCCTGCGCCGGCCGGCGGGACGGGAGGCCTACCCAGGGGATGTGTTCTACCTGCACAGCCGCCTTTTGGAGCGCGCCGCCAAACTCCACCCCGACTATGTGCGGGAACTGGCCGCCCAGCAGGGAATCCATTTGCCCCCAGACCACAACCGAGGCTCCTTGACGGCCCTGCCCATTATTGAGACCCAGGCAGGGGACATCTCCGCTTACATCCCCACAAATGTCATCTCCATTACCGACGGGCAGATCTATCTGGAGACCGACCTGTTCAATGCGGGCATTCGCCCCGCCATCAACGTGGGGTTGTCGGTGTCCCGCGTGGGGGGGGCTGCCCAGACCCGCGCCATGAAGCGCGTCGCAGGACGCCTGCGCCTGGACCTGGCCCAGTACCGGGAGTTGGCCACCTTCGCCCAGTTCGGCACCGCCGACTTGGACCCCACCACCCGCCGCCAACTGGAGCGGGGCCAGCGCATCACCGAGGTGCTCAAACAGCCCCAGTTCCAGCCCGTCCCCTTGGAGCACGAGGTGATGGTGATTTACGCCGTAGTGAACGGCTACCTGGACGATGTGCCCATCCCCCAGGTGCAGCGGTGGGAGGCCGAGTTCCGCCGCTTCATGGACACCGCCCACCCCGAGGTGGGGCGCGCCATCCGAGAGAGTAAAGACCTGACCAAAGAGACCGAGGAGGCCCTCAAGAAGGCCATCACCGAGTTTAAGCAGGGCTTCAAGGCATAGGGGGCGGTATGGGGACACCGTTGGTGGTCCAATTGGTGGTAGTGTTGGCAATTATCGGGGCGGTGGCCCTTTTTGCAGCCGGCGTGGTGATGGGGAATACGGCCTTGGCCGCGGGGTCATTTGTTGGGGGGCGCTCCTGGCGGCTTTTTTCGTGTTCGCCCTCCGACGCTAACACGTGAACCCCAATGGAGCAGAAGATAACTTGGACGATGTTGATTGTCATGACCCTCGCCCTTTTAGGGTGCAGTCTCTTTATCTTGCTCTCCAAGACTTTTACGGCTGATAGAGAGAAGTGGGCCACTGGTGTGATCGGGGGCCTCATGGGCTTCTGGTTCAACGAGGCTCCCAGGGTGAAGAGGTAGCATGCCTACCCTACGGCAAATCCGCCGGCGCATCCGCAGTGTCCAGAACACGGCCAAGGTAACAAAGGCCATGGAGATGGTGGCCGCCGCCAAGATGCGGCGCGCTCAACAGGCCACCCTGGCTGGCCGCCCCTATGCCCAACGCATTTTGGAACTTCTGGGGCACCTGGCAGCCCAGCCAATGGAGGAGGAGAACATCCCTCCCCTCCTCCAGCGGCGGCCTGTGCAAAGGGTGGAACTGGTGCACATCACCCCCGACCGGGGTTTGTGTGGTGCGCTCCCCAGCAACCTCAACCGCACCGCGCTACGCTTTATGCTGGATCAGCAGGTGCCGGTGAGCGTCATCGCTGTGGGACGCAAGGGGCGGGACTTCATGGCCCGCTACGGGCGCGACCTGCGCGCCGTGTTCACCAACTTGGGCGACCGCCCTACCATCGCTGACCTGCGCCCCCTCCTACGCCTAGTGATAGATGACTTCACTTCCGGCTACGCCGATGCCGTTTACCTGGTGTATGCCCAGTTCGTGAATACCGTCGTGCAAAGGCCCGTGGTGCAACAACTGCTCCCCGTGGTGCCGGCCCGTCTGCCCCCCGGCACGACCGTGGGCTACATCTACGAGCCGCGCAGTCTAGAAGTGCTGGAGGCCCTCCTGCCCCGCTATGTGGAGATGGAGGTCTACCACGCCGTTCTGGAGAGTTTGGCCAGTGAGCATTCGGCCCGTATGGTGGCTATGCGCAACGCCACCGATAACGCCAAATCCCTGGTGCGGGAACTGACACTCCTGGCCAACAAGGTGCGCCAAGAGACCATCACCAAAGAGTTGCTGGACATTATCGGCGGCACGTTGGGGTTGAGGACCCGCTAAAGCCTCACCTGCCGCTTGAGGAACAAAGGAGGTGTCGCCATGGGGAAGGGAACCAAAGGGAGAGTGGTGCAGGTTATCGGCACGGTGGTGGATTGCGAGTTTCCCCCCGGGGACCTGCCGAAGGTGATGAATGCCCTGGAGGTAACCTTTGATGGGCGCAAACTGGTGCTGGAGGTCCAGCACCACATCGGGAACAACCGGGTGCGCTGCCTGGCCCTGGGGCCCACCGACGGCCTCGCCCGAGGGGTGGAGGTGGTGGACACCGGCGATGCTCTTAGGGTGCCGGTGGGGCGTGGGGCCCTGGGACGCCTGTTCAATGTGCTGGGGGAGCCTCTGGACGGTCTAGGCGAGGTGCGAGCCGAGGACTACTGGCCCATCCACCGCCCTCCTCCCCCCATCCAGGAGCAGCAGACCCGCACCGAGATGTTGGAGACGGGCCTGAAGGTCATTGACCTTATCACTCCCTTCACCAAGGGGGGCAAGATTGGGGCCTATGGCGGGGCAGGCGTGGGCAAGACCGTCATTATTATGGAACTGATTCACAACATCGCTACCTACCATAAGGGCTTCTCGGTGTTTGCGGGGGTGGGGGAGCGCTCCCGGGAGGGCAACGACCTGTGGTATGAGATGCGCGCCTCGGGGGTGCTGAAGAACGCTACCCTGGTATTTGGCCAGATGAACGAGCCTCCGGGGGTGCGCGCGCGGGTGGCCCTGACGGGCCTCACCATGGCCGAATACTTCCGGGATGTGGAGGGGCAGGATGTGCTCCTGTTCATTGACAACATCTACCGCTACATCCTGGCGGGGATGGAGGTGTCGGCTCTGCTGGGGCGCATGCCCTCGGCGGTGGGCTACCAGCCCACCTTGGCCACGGAGATGGGTGCCCTGGAGGAGCGCATCACCTCTACCAAGCGGGGGTCCATCACCTCCTTCCAAGCCATCTATGTCCCTGCCGACGACTATACAGACCCGGGCATTGTGGCCACCTTCGGCCACCTGGACGCTGTCATCGCCCTGGAGCGCTCTATCGCCGAGCAGGGCATCTACCCGGCGGTGGACCCCCTAACCTCCACCTCCCGCATTCTGGACCCGGCTATCGTGGGGCAGGAGCATTATGAGGTGGCGCGGGGTGTGCAGCGTGTCCTCCAGCGCTACAAGGACTTGCAGGACATCATCGCCATCCTGGGTGTGGAGGAGTTGTCGGAGGAGGACAAACTGACGGTAGCCCGCGCCCGCAAGATTCAGCGCTTCCTTTCCCAGCCCATGTTCGTGGCGGAGCCGTTTACGGGGCGCGAGGGGCGGTATGTGCCGGTGAAGGAGACAGTGCGGGGCTTCAAGGAGATCCTGGAGGGGAAGCACGACGACCTGCCCGAGCAGGCCTTCTATATGGTGGGCACCATTGAGGAGGCACGGGAGCAGGCCAAGAAGATGGGGGCGATCTAAGGGGGGTGGTCTATGCCCAAGATGCGTTTGGAGATTGTTACGGCCGAACGGGTGGTGTTTAGCGACGATGTGGACCTGGTGGTGGCCCCCGGGGTGGAGGGGGAACTTGGCATCCTCCCCCATCACGCTCCTCTGTTGACCATTCTCCAGCCCGGAGAAATTCGGGTGGTCAAGGAGGGTAAGGAGCAGTTTATGGCGGTGAGCGGGGGGTTTCTGGAGGTGCTGGGGAATAAGGTTACTATCCTGGCCGACGCCTGCGAATACGCCGAGGAGATTGACTTAGAGAGGGCTCGGCAGGCCATGGAGCGGGCCCAAAAGGCCCTGGCCACCCGTCAGGCTGATGTGGACCTGGCCCAGGCGCTGGCTGCCTTGCGCCGAGCCCAGGTGCGGATGGCTGTGGCGCGTCGGCGGCGTGCCGCTGGCGGACCACCCCCCGGTGCACCCCTGCCTGGGGCGGGCCCTTAGCGCTGCGGGGTTGTGGGGACCTTGTGGGACGCGCGGGCCTCGGCGGTCAGGTAGTAGGTCATGGCCTGGAGGGCCAGCACAGGGTCTATGGTCTGCACCCGCACGCCGGGGGGCACCTTAGGGGTAATGGGGGCGTAGTTCAGGATGGCCCGAATGCCCGCCTGCACGAGCAGGTCAATCACTTCTTGGGCCTGGTCCCGCGGCACCGCCACAATGGCTATCTGAATATCCTGCTGTTTCACTATGCGGGGGAGTTCGCTGATGGGCTGAACCATAAGTCCCCCGATGACTTGCCCAATCTGGCGGGGGTCGTTGTCTAGGGCCGCTACAATCCTGAAGCCCTCCGGGGCGAAGCCGGGATAACTAATAATGGCCCGCCCCAGCCGTCCCACACCGACCACGGCTACATACCAGTCTCTATCTAATCCCAAAATGCTCTGTAAGGCGGTCAAAAGGGTTTGCACATTGTATCCGCTCCCCTGTTTGCCGAAGCGTCCGAAGGCGCTAAGGTCTTTGCGGATTTGCGCAGGGGTGGTATGTAAACGCTCCCCCAAATCCCTGGAACTGACTACCTCTATTCGGCGCTGGGCCAGTTCCTTCAGCGCCCGCACATACAGGGGCAGGCGCTCCACCACCACTTCCGGCACTTCTAATCGTCCTTCTTGTTTGGGCATCCTTGTGCTCTCCCGTGTTCTATTGGCTTCTCTTCCCCTGTGCGCCCTGGGCGAAAGGTATAAGCAGGGATATTCCCCTGGGCAGATCCACATAGGGATCCCCAGGCAGGGGATTGTCTGCACTTATGATATCTGTCTCTAGGCGTGCGGTCAACGCAAATGCTCTGGGTGGGTTCTTTTTCTGTCGTTGACACCCCTTCAACCCCTCTGGTAGCCTGAGGACAGCGTGCCCCGATCCCCAGAAAGGAGACCCCTCACGATGGACTATCGGGAGGCGTTGCGCTATCTGCTGGGTTTAGCCGATTGGGAACGGGTCGCCGTTCCCCGCGGGCAGCGCCCTCGGTATGACCTCAGGCGGATGGACG
Source organism: Dehalococcoidia bacterium (assembly GCA_025060295.1). Lineage (NCBI taxonomy): Bacteria > Bacillati > Chloroflexota > Dehalococcoidia > Dehalococcoidia bacterium. Next base: position 53,286 of record JANXCH010000006.1, read on the forward strand.
CTTTGGTGGAGTACCTCGGCTCGCCGCATAAGGCTGTCCCCGCTATCCACATCACAGGCACCAAGGGCAAGGGGAGCACCTCGGCTATGCTGGCGAGCATTCTCACCGCTGCCGGCTATAAGGTGGGGTTGTATACCTCGCCCCACTTGCACACCTTCTGTGAGCGTATCCGCTTCGGCCTGGAGCCCATCGCCCCCGAAGCCTTCGCCCGCTTGGTGGAGAAGGTCCGCCCCGCCGCCGAGGCCCTGGCCCAGGAGGGCACCTGGGGACGGGTGACGACCTTTGAGTTCCTGACCGCTATGGCCTTCGTGGGCTTCCGCGACGCGGGGTGTGAGGTGCAGGTGGTGGAGGTAGGCTTGGGTGGTACCCTGGATGCTACCAACGTCATACCCCCACCGTTGGTGAGCGTGATCACCTCCATTAGCCTTGACCATACGCAGATTTTGGGAGATACGGTGGCCCTTATCGCCCGGGACAAAGCGGGGATTATTAAGCCGGGGAGCCACGCCGTAACAGCACCCCAGGCCGAGGCAGCTATGGAAGAAATCCGCCAGCGCGCCCAGGCCGTGGGGGCACCCCTCATCGAGGTGGGGGCGACCTATCGTTGGGTGCGGGGACCTTGGACACTGGAGGGCCAGCATTTCATCTTGGAAGGCCCTCAGGGGCGGCTGGAGGCATGGCTTCCTTTGCTGGGTGCATACCAGTTGGAGAATGCGGCGTGCGCCCTGGCCGCTATCCAGATTGTGCGCCAGAGGGGTCTTGTCATCCCCGATGCTGCTGTGGTGGAGGGGTTCCGGCGGGTGCGCTGGCCGGCCCGCATGGAGGTGTTACGGCGCCGCCCCTTGGTGGTGGCCGACGGGGCCCACAACCCCTATTCGGTGCAACGGCTGGTGGAGGCGGTGCAGGAGTATTTCGGCCCCCGTCGCGTGCTGGTGGTCTTTGGAGCCTCCTCGGATAAGGATATCGCGGGCATGGCCCAAGCCCTGGTGCCCTTGCGTCCCCTGGTGTTGGCTGCCCAGTCGCGCCACCCCCGCTCGTTAGAGGCGGACGCTTTGCGGAGGGTGTTGGAATCGCAGGGGCTGATGGTGGTGCATGGGGGACGGGTGCAGGATGCTCTGTCCCAAGCCCTGTTCCAGGCGGGGGAGGATGACCTGGTGCTGGCGACGGGCTCCCTGTTCGTGGCGGCCGAGGTGCGGGAGGCACTGTTGGGCATCGCGGCTGAGGTGTATCCCGAAATTCCTCCGGTGCGAGTGAGCGCCGAAGTTCGGTGAGGCGTGTGGGCACGGGACGGCCGCAGCGTGGGTTTCCCCACATAGGACCTTTTGCCAAAATGCAACAGGATTCAAGGAGATGGACAGTATGGACAGGCGACGGCGCGTGGTGATCACCGGGATGGGAGCGATGACGCCCTTGGGGCACTCGGTATCGGCCTTTTGGGAGGGGTTGGTGGCGGGGAAGTCCGGGGTGGGGCCCATTACCCTGTGTGATGCCTCCGAGTTCCCTTGCCGTATTGCCGGGGAGGTCAAAAACTTCAACCCGGACGAGTATATGGATCGGCGGGAGGCACGGCGCATGGCACGCTTTAGTCAACTGGCCGTGGCCGCCGCCTACCAGGCGGTGAAGGATGCGGGGTTAGACCTGTCCCGGGAGGATACCACCCGCTGTGGGGTGCTGTTGGGTAACGGCAACGGGGGCTTCCCCACCACTGAGGAGCAGTGTCGGATTCTCGTGGCCAAAGGGGGGATGCGGGTCTCACCCTTCTTTATCCCCATGATTCTGCCTAACATGGCAGCGGCCAATGTGAGCCGTCTCCTGGGCTTGCGGGGCTACACCAGCACCTGCATTACTGCGTGCGCCGCTTCCACCCAGGCCATCGGGGAAGCAGCAGAGGTCATTCGGCAAGGGCGCGCCGATGTGATGCTCACCGGGGGCACGGAGGCGGGCATTAGCCCCCTGGGGCTGGCCGGGTTCTGTGTGATGAAGGCCCTTACCACCCGCAACGAGGAGCCCGAGAAGGCCAGTAGGCCCTTTGACGCCCAGCGGGATGGCTTCGTGCCCGCGGAGGGGGCGGCTATCCTGGTGCTGGAGGCTCTGGAGCACGCTCAGCGGCGGGGTGCACGCATCTTGGCAGAGGTGGCCGGCTACGGAGTTACTTCGGACGCTTACCATTTGGTCCAGCCCGACGAGCAGGGGGATGGGGCTGCTCGGGCGATGCACTTGGCCCTGGCCGATGCGGGCGTTTCCCCCCAGGAGGTGGACTACATCAACGCCCACGGCACCTCCACGCCCTTGAACGACGCCCTGGAGACCCTGGCCATCAAGAAGGTCTTCGGGGAGTATGCCTATCGGGTGCCCATCAGTTCCACCAAGTCCATGGTGGGGCATGCATTGGGGGCATCGGGGGCCTTGGAGGCGGTGGCATCGGTGCAGACCATCCTTACAGGCATCATCCACCCCACCATCAACCTGGAGTTTCCCGACCCGGCCTGCGACCTGGATTATGTGCCCCGTGTGGCGCGGCACAAGGAGGTGCGGGTCGTGCTCTCCAACTCCTTTGGCTTCGGCGGGCAAAACGCCTGCGTCGTGTTCCGCCGGTGGGAGGGATAGCCCCCGGGGCGTTAGGCGGAGGAGGGGGAGGGGAGCATCTCCCCCAGGATCTGCTCCAAGGCCCTCGTATGGCTACAGGTGTTTTGCCTTTGGAAGAAGGGGCAGGTGCACGCCCAGCGCCCGGCATCGTAGGTCACGGTGTAGGTGTCGTGTTCGCCGCGGAAGGTGGCGGTGAACTGCTGAAAGGTTACCCGCTCCCGCTCCTGGGCATAGAGCCTGGCCTTTTCTATCTTGCTGATCAGGCTGGAGTGCATTCCGCCCCCTTGCAAGAGGATAAGGGTTTCCCCCACATCCTAATCCGCTTCCCAGGCGGGGGTCAACAGGGGAATCCGACCACTCCGCGGCAGCGCAGGGCGTCCAAGTCCTGGGGGGAAAGGCCCAGGTCCCCGCAGAGAACCTCGTGCGTGTGCTCGCCTAGGAGGGGAGGGCGGAAACGCACAGTGGGAGGGGTGGCCGTGAGGCGGGGCACCAGACCGGGGTAGAGGATGTCCTTGCCCAGTTCGGGGTGATGCACACGGATGAAGAAGCCCCGTTCCACTAGGTGGCGGTTCTCGGTGAGATCGCGCATAGTGCTAATGGGGTAAAGGATGATGCGGTATTTCAAGGCCCCTTCAAACAGTTCGGCCTTGGTTTTGCTCTTGAAGAAGCGGGCGATAGGCTCCTGGAGGAGGTCAATCTCCTCCTGGGGCATGAGGCGGATGTCTTGAGTCTCAAAGGGGTAGAGGACGAGGAAATCGGGGGCGGCTCCCTCCTCTTGCATCCAGCGCACCAAGTTGCGGGTGGACTCGCCGCCCACAGGGCCAGCGCCTATAGAGAAGCAGACATAACCGTCTTTGCACTCCCAGTTGAGGCGGAAGCGGGTGCCGGCGGCTCCGGCCAGTAAACGCTCGGCTCCCTGGCGGGTGATGTTCACCCGGTTCAGGTCCCAGGTCACGGTGGCGTTCATAAGCGACCAGATGACGCCTTGCTGGGCAGAGACATCCACCTGCTGCCCCTGGCCGGAGCGGTGGCGCTCCCACAGGGCTATAAGGGTGGCCACGGCGGCATCCCCCGCGGCGTGAAGATAGGCCTGGGGGAAACTGATGCGCAAAGGCGGGCGGTCTGGGTCGCCGGTGATGAACATCAAACCGCCCATGGCTTGGAGGACGATGTCCGGTGCCTGGGAGGAGGCATAAGGGCCGTCCTGGCCGAAGCCGGTGATGCGGGTGTAGATGAGGCGGGGGTTGAGGGCCGACAGGTCCGCATAGCCCAGGCCCCACTTTTCCATCGTGCCGGGAGGATAACTCTCCAGAAGGATATCCGCTCGGCTCACCAAGCGGCGCAGGAGGGCGCGCCCGTCAGCAGTGGTGATGTCCAGGGCGATGGCGCGCTTATTGAGGTTGTAAAACCAAAAGGTGAGGCTACGGTTGGGGTGGGGTGCCTGCCCATAAAAAGGGGGGCGACGACGAGCGGGGTCGCCGTGCAGGGGCTCCACTTTCACCACATCGGCGCCCATATCTCCCAGCAGGCGGCCAGCCAGGCTGGCGTGCTCGGTGGTCAAGTCCACCACGCGGTACGGAGCGAGAGGCATGTCCCTCACCATAGGCACCTCCTCCCCAAAGGGTGAACAATCGTGCGGAATCTGTCAAGAGGGTGGGGCGGATGTCCTATACCAAGAAGCGTAGGGGCTTCCGTTTCCCTTTTGAGCTAGCCCATTGCGTGGCGCCCCTCAAAGGCACGCTGGAGGGTGAGGGCGTCGGCGTATTCCACCTCGGCGCCGGCGGGCAGGCCACGAGCCAGGCGGGTGATGCGCAAGCCCAGGGGAGCCAGCAGGCGGTGCAGATACATGGCTGTCGCCTCCCCCTCCAGGGTGGGGTTCGTGGCGAGGATGACCTCTTGGATAGGGGCCGTCTTCACGCGTTCCACAAGTTCGCGGATCTTCAGGTCCTCGGGGCCGATACCCTCCAGGGGCGAGAGGGCCCCGTGGAGCACATGGTAGAGGCCCTTGTACACCCCGGTGCGTTCCAGGGCGAGCACATCCAGGGGTTGCTCCACCACGCAAAGAAGGGCGGTGTCCCGTTTAGGGTCGGTGCAGAGGGCGCAGGGGTTCTGGTCGGCCAGGTTCTGGCAGAGCGAGCACCAGACCACCTGCTCCTTGACGGCCAGGATGGCTTCGGCCAGGGCACGGGCCTCCTGGACGGGGATGCGCAGAAGGTGATAGGCGAGGCGCTGGGCGGTCTTGGGGCCAACGCCAGGCAGTTTGTTGAGCTCTTGGATAAGGCGGGCGATGGGTTGAGGGGTGGTGGAGGGGAGAGCGCGGTTGGTCATATCCTTCCGCTGTGCGTCAGCCCACTGTGGAGCGTCGTGGAACGGGCGTGCGTTGTGAGGTTGTGGTGGTGAAAAGGCGCTGTTGCATCCCCGCGCACGAAGGGAACATGTGCTAACACTCCTACGCTCATTATAGTCCGGGAATTTTGAGGCCCCCCGTTACCTGGCTGATGCGCTGGGCGGCCATCTCCTCGGCTTTCTGGAGGCCCTCGTTCACCGCTGCCTGCACCATCTCTTCCAGCAGGCTGGGGTCTTGGGGGTCCAAAGCGGAGGGATCTATGGTAACCTTCTGGATGCGCAGTTTGCCCGTTACCACCACCTTGACCGCTCCTCCACCTGCCGAGGCCTCCACGGTGGCTGTCTCTAGCTCCTCTTGCACCTTGGCCAGACGGGCTTGCATCTGTTGTAACTGTCGGAGCATATTGCGGTTCACGGCTTTTCCTCCTGTGGGGAGTCGGCGGGGTGCTCGCCCACGATGCGCCCTCCCAGTTGCAGGGCAGTGCGAAGTAGGTGGCCCTGGGGGCGGAGTGTGGAGGGGCTTTCCCCTTCCGCCAGTTCCAAACGCACTGTATAGGGGTGGCCGAAGATTTTGGCCACCGCCTCGTCCAAGGCGGCTTTACTGGCGGGATGTTCCAGTTCGTCTCGCAGGCGCTCCCAGTGCGTCCTGTGGCGGAAAAAGATGGTGAGGATGTCGCCTTCGAGCGTGTAGCGCTCGTAGCCGCGCAGGAGGGGGCCCAAGGGGAAGCGCTTGTTGCGCACACGCTCCAGGGCACGACACAGGTCGCGCCAGCGGGGATCGGCGCGTTCCGCAGATGGTGGGGGTGGTGGGGACGGGGATGCTGGGGTAAGTGGGGGCGGGCGCACGGGAGGGGTTGGGTACAGGGCGGGGGCAGAGGGCGGTGGTGTGGAACGGGGTGATGGGGAGGGGCTAACCGTCGGCGCAGGGGACGGCTCCGCCAGAACCTCTACCACCGCCAGTTCCAAGGGTAGGCTGGAGAAGGCGTCGCCGCGGAAGGTCACGCTCCCCAGTGCCCGCACCGCCCCCAGCAGACGCTCCCACGTCCAGGCAGACGCCAGAGAGCGTAGGGCCTCCACGGTTTCGGGGGGGACATCCTCCACAGGTGCGCCCGCCTTAAGGCGTAGGGTATTCTGCAGCAAAGTCATCACGACACGGTGGAAGGCACGGGGGTCGCCCTCGCTGGCGGCCACTCCCTGGGCAATAGCCGATAAAGCACCCGCAACATCCCCCTTACTGAGACTATGCAAAAGGGCGAGGGCAAAGGGGTTGTCCCGCAGGCCCAGAAGTTCTGCTACCTGTTGGGGGCCAATCTCGGGGCCATAGGTGGTAACCACCTGCTCCAAAAGGTTACAGGCATCCCGCAGGCTTCCCCGGGCGGCCGTGGCGAGAAGGTGCAGGGCCTCTGTCCCTATCTGCCACCCCTCCTGCTGGGCGATGTGGGCCAGGCGCTGGGCAACGGCCGAGGGGGATAGGCGGTGAAAGTCGTAGCGCTGACAGCGGGAGACCACGGTAGGGGGGAGGCGGTAGGCTTCGGTGGTGCATAGGATGAACAGCACATGGGGCGGAGGCTCCTCTAAGGTCTTCAGGAGGGCATTGAAGGCCTCGTGGGTGAGCATGTGGGCCTCGTCCAGGATGTACACCCGGTAGCGCCCGCTGCCTTGGCCCATAGTGAGCACTGCCTCGCGGATGGCGCGCACATCCTCAATGCCCCGATGGCTGGCGGCGTCCAGTTCCACCACCAGGAAGGGGTCGCCTTGCTCTACGGCCCGACACTGGGGGCAGGTGGTGCAGGGTTCCCCCTCCTGGGGGGCTTGGCAGTTGACCGCTTTGGCGAGGATGCGGGCGATGGTGGTCTTTCCCGTGCCCCGGGGGCCCGCAAACAGATAGGCGTGCACGATTTTGCCCTGAGCCACGGCGCGGCGCAGGGCCTGCACCGTCCATTCCTGCCCGACAACTTCACTGAAGCGGCGGGGGCGATACTTACGGTACAGGACGAGCCCTTGCGATGCCATGGTTACCCCCGCAGGGAAAGGCCCAGCATCTCCAGTGCTTGACGTTCCAACTTCTGCATGACGATCTCTTGGGCAGGCTCCTGATGGTCATAGCCTAGCAGGTGCAGGACTCCGTGAATGATGAGGTGGGCGACCTCTGCTTGCACCGGACGACCGGCCTGCTGTGCCTGGCGCACCGCTTGGGGATAGCAGAGAACCACCTCCCCCAGATGGCGTATGCCGGGGGGTTGGGGCCAGGGGGTTGGGTCGTAGGGGGGAGGCTCTCCCTCCCCTTCGTACGGGCCGGCGTGGGTAAAGGCGAAGGCGAGCACATCGGTCACCTCGTCCAGGCCCCGATAGGTGTGATTGAGCCGGCGCACCGTCTCGTCGTCGGCGATGACCACGTCGACGCTGGCTGCCCCCTCTTCGGGGTGGACGGCAAGGGCAGCCGAAACCACCTGGGTGAGCCACCACTTGGCAAGGCGGCGACGAAACGGGGGAAAGAGGGTAACGGATACCGTGTGCGTCTGCATACCTTCTCAGGCCAAGGTAACACACGGCAAGAAGGCCTTCAAGGAGCGGCTGTTACAGTGTGGGCAGGCGCCGCAGGTACTCTTCTGCGAAGCGCTGGGCTTCCCGCAGGTGGGCCTCATAGAGAGGACGCCACGGGGCAGGCATATGGGTGCGGAAGTAATCGGCTGTCAGGAGGGGGCCCTCTCGGAGGGGGGCGCACTCCACCGCATGCCCCAGGAACAGGGTGCTGGGCCCCGTGTCCAGGGTCGCTTCCACCCGGCAGTCAAAAAAGGCCAAAGCGTCCTTCAGAATGGGGCTGCCGGTGCGGCGCACCTCCCACTCGTCGGGGCGCAGTTTCTCCCCCTCCCGACGGGAGAAGAAGCCGAAGCGCCACACCAACTCCATTTGGTCGGTGCGTAACAAGTGGAGTGCGAAGGCCTTGCTGTGGAGAATGAGGTCATGGGTGAAGGCGCGTTTAGAGATGAGCACCAGGACACGGGGATACGCCGGGGTAAGGGAGGCGCGCAGGGCGGAGTTGGAGATCATGGCGTTGGGGATGCCCTCCCAGGCGCTGGTAACCACCACCACGGGCGATGCCAGGTGGCGCAGGAGGCGGTAGGTGGTGTCGGCATCCATGCCTGCACTCCGGGGACGGGGGTTGGCCCTATCCTACCATACCCTTACTCGGGGCGCAGGGACCGCAACCGCTGAAAGAGGCGGCGCTCCTCATCGGTGAGGGCTGTGGGCAGGCGCACCTTCACTGTTACCAGCAGGTCGCCCCGGCGGGCTGGGTTGTTCAGGTGGGGCATCCCCTGGCCGGCCAGGCGGAAAGTGGCTCCGTTCTGAGTCTCGGGTGGGATAGTTAGCGCGACGCGCCCCTGGAGGGTGGGGACAATAACTTCGCCACCCAAAAGGGCGGTATAGAGGGGCACCTCCACCTCAGTGCGCACATCGGCCCCCTGGCGCTCGAAGCGCGGATGTGGGCGCACGACAATGCGCAGGAACACTTCCTGCCCGCCCGGAGCCACCCGCACTCGGGAACCCGTGTCTACACCGGGGGGGATTGTAACCTCCACACGCATGGGACGGGTCAGAAAACCGCGCCCGCCACAGAGGGTGCAGGGTCTGCGCCCGCTTTGCCCACGCCCCTGGCAGGTGGGGCAAGGCTGATCCGTCGAGAGTTCCAACAGGCGGCGGGTGCCGCTGAAGGCCTCCTCTAACGAAATCTCGACCTCTTGCTCCACGGCACGGCGGCCGGGGCGGGTGCCTACACCGAAGAAGCGCTCCCACACGTCCTCGCCCAAGAGGTCGGAGAATACGTCTTCTGGGGCGGTGGTTTGCGAGCGCCACACCCACGCGAAGGGGCCCTGAAAAGGTGTGCCTGTGGAGGGGCCATACTGGGTGAAGGGGCCCTGGGCAGTGGCCCCCGCCGCTGCGGGGCCATACTGCTGAACCAACCGCCACTGATGCCCATACTGGTCGTACAGGCGGCGCTTCTCCGGGTCCGAGAGGACTTCGTAGGCCTCGTTGATCTCCTTGAAGCGGGCCTCGGCCTCTTTATTGCCGGGGTTACGGTCGGGATGGTAGCGTAAGGCCAGGCGCCGATAGGCGGCGCGAATATCCGCCTCGCTGGCACTGCGGGAAACCCCCAGAACCTCGTAGTAGTCCCTAGGCATGGTTGCCACCCCCAAGGTGATGCTACAGGATGATACGATGCGTGTCAAGATATCTGCGTTTCTTCCAGAAAGACCTCTTGACACAAAGCGTCATATGTGCTATAGGGAAAATTGAGCCAGGCACCACCTGGCACCCCATGAGGAGGTGGAGCATGACCCTGCGGCGTTGGGAACCCTTCCGCGAACTGGAGGCCGCTGCGCGGCGGATGGAGCGGATGATGGACGAGTTGTTCGGCCCCTCGCGGCTTCTGGAGCCGGCCCGAGAAGTGTGGGCACCCCGGCTGGATGTGTTCCAAGAGAAGGACAAGGTGGTGGTGAAGGCCAACCTGCCCGGCGTGCCACCTGACAAGGTGGAGGTGAGTTTCCAGGAGAATGTCCTCACTATTGAGGGGGAGGTGAAGGAGGAGCGGGAGGTCAAGGAGGAGGACTACCTGCTCCGGGAGAGGGCCTACGGCTCCTTCTACCGGAGTGTTACCCTGCCCGCCGGGCTGGACACGGATAAGGCCGAGGCCCACTACGAGAACGGGGTACTGACCATTACCATTCCCCGTCTGCCGGAGGCCCAGCGCAAGACCATTCGGGTGCGCACGGGCAAGACCGTGGAGGGGAAGACTGTCTAACCGCTCTGGGCGCAGCGGGCTGGGGCCTGGGGCACTCCCCCAGGCCCCAGTGTTTATCCTATCCATGCCATAGCCGGTGCCACTGGGGCGTGGCCAGCAGACGGGCCACCTGGCATCGGTAGGGCACGCCAGCCAGCCCCACCCTCCCCACGCACAAGGCCCCAGCGGCCGCCGCCCATCGCACCGCCTCCCACGCTGATCCCGTCTCCCACAGGCGGAGCAGGAACGTGGCGGCGAACACATCCCCCGCCCCTGTGGGATCCACTTCTTCCCTCGGGACAACGGGCACCGAGTAGGCTTGACCCCTCACCCACAGCACGGCGCCATCCCGTCCACAGGTCTTGACCACCAGAGGCACCTTTTGGGCCCACACCGGGAATACGCTGGGATCCTCTACATCCTCTTGGGAAGCGATAAGGACGTCCAGACGCGCCAAGGGGAAATCGGAGGCAAGGGCACAGGGGAAAATCACTCCGTCACCGCTCCAGTGGCGCAGCCAGCCTTGGAGCGCTGCGCCGATAACGGCTTTGGGGAAGCAGTCCACAAAGGCGGGGGAGACCTCCTGGGCAACCGGAGCAAGAAGGACAAGGGACGCATCCCGCCAGGACGGGGGGAGGTCGGCCGGCTCTAGCAACGGGGCACGGCTCAAAAGGCGCTGACGGCGTGTTCCTCCCTCTTGGTAGCGGTTTTCAAAGGCGGTGCACAGGGGGCCGGGCTTGCAATGGACCTCTACCCCCCGTAGGGAGGGGGCACGGTCGCCGGCGGTGAGCAGAGCCGCGGACACCCCCCAGCGGGCAGCCGTCAGGGCGGCGTACACGGCTGCGCCACCCCAGCGCCAGCGGCGGGGGGTGCGATCCCGCACGGCGTGGCCGATGGCCAGGAACTGGGGGGCAGGCACGGCCCTAGGGGGAGGGGGTGTTGGACGCAGGGGGGAGGGGTTGAGGCGTGCCTTCCTGCCCCGGGCTGTGCCGCGCTGGAGCGGGGCCCTGAGGACGCCCCTGGCGGGGACGATGGGGGGCCCGCCCCTTGGGCACCACCACCACCTTACGCTTTTCCCCTTCCCCTACGCTTTCGGTCTTCACGGCCGGGTGGTTGGCCAGGGCCAGGTGGATGATGCGCCTCTCGGCGGGGGGCATAGGCTCCAGCGACACCGGGTGCCCCGTTTGGGCGACCCGTTCGGCGACCCGAAGGGCGAGGTTCTGCAAGGCTTTGGTGCGGCGCTCCTTGTAGTGCTCCACATCCAGCAGGATTGGGGTATCACTCCCACCCAGGCGGTGGGCCGTGATGAGGTTGACCAAAAACTGTAAGGCGCGCAGGGTCTCCCCTTTGCGCCCAATAAGGAGGCCGGCGTCTTCCCCGGTGATTTCAATGACGGTGGCCTTGGGGCTATCGGAACGGGGCTGGCCCAGGGTGGCAGTGGCCGACACCCCCATGCTTTTCAGCAGGGTGTCTACCACCTCTTTGGCTGTTGCAGCGGCCGGGGGAAGGGATACTTTGGGAACCCTGCGCACCCGCACCCGAGCCAACTCGGCCCCAAAACCCAAGAAGCCCGATTTCCCCCGGGAGAGGATTTCCACCTCCACCTCGTCCCGTGTGGCTTCTAACTGCCGTAAGGCCAGTTCGATGGCCTCCTCCACCGTTCGGGCAGAAACCTCAACCTGCTGCTGCTCCTGCATGAGGGGCTGGCTCCTTACGAGGGGGGGGCCTTTTTGGACTTGGCGCTAGCCTCTTGGGCAGGTGGAGGCGCAGAAGCCTCCGCAGCCGGAGCCTCCCGAGGCCGGCGCTTCCACAACTCCTCTAGGCCACCCCAGCCGGTTACGAAGTATTGCATCACAATCCCCACCAGGTTGGATACCACCCAGTACAGGGCCAGTCCACTGGGGAACTGAAAGGTGAAAAAGGTGAACATCAGGGGCATCATCCACAGAAGGATTTGGTTGGTTTGCTGTTGGCGCGGGTCTTGGGTCGGGTAGGTGGTCATCTTCTGCTGCACCCACATGGACAGGCCCACCAGGAGGGGAAGCACAGGGGTGGGATCCGGGCGTCCCAGGTCAAGCCACAGGAAGCGGTTGGCCAACGGGATTTGCTGGTGGGCCAGGGCCAGCCAGGAATAGAGGCGTTTGGAGAGGGCCAAAAGGGACTCGGGTGTAGACGGAACAGCTTCTACGAGGGCCTGGTACAGGCCGATCCAGATGGGGAACTGGATCAGCATAGGGCCTAAACAACCCAGGGGGCTGATCCCCGCCTGCCGATACAGGCGCATGGTCTCTTCCGAGCGTTTGCGAGGGTCTTTAGCGTAGCGCTTCTGAATCTCGGCCAGTTTGGGTTGCAGGTCGGCCATGGCTTTGGTCTGGCGCAACTGCTTGAGGGTGAGGGGGAAAGTAACAAGGCGGATAAAGATGGTGAACAGGATGATGGCGATGCCCAGGTTGTGCCCTACGAGGGCATACAAGGCTACCAGGGTGTTGACCATGGGCCTCAGGATGCCCTCGTTCCACAGGAGTCCAATGAACTCCACTGGACAGTCCTTCCGTTGCCGTGAGCGGGGGCCAGGCCCCCTATGGGGCCGTTAGTTTCGGCCGCTGAAAACTATGGGATGAAAAAAGGCCTGCCCCTTTCCTTTGTCATACTTGACGATACCAAAAGAGGCCTGGGGCGTCAATGGGCGATGTCGGGCGCCGAGGGACGGTTTCTTACCTGGGCCTCCAAGGCTTGCAGGCGCTCCAGCAGTGCCCGCTCCCGTTCCCAGCGGGCCGTGACATCCCGCATCAGGGCCCCGATGCCCACCACCTGCCCATCCCCCCCTTTGAGCAAAACGATGGTGAACTCTAGGGAGATGCGGGAGCCGTCTTTACGGAGGGCAGGTACCGCCAGCACCGTGTGGCCGTATTTGGTTACCCCCGTTTCCATCACCCGCCGATACCCCTCCCAATGGCGTGGGCGATGGCGCTCGGGGATAATGAGGTCTAGGGAGTGCCCTACCGCCTCCTGGGCCGTCCAGCCGAAGGTGGCCTCTGCGCCACGGTTCCAGAAGCGAATCCTCCCCTCCCTATCCGCCACGATGATGGCGTCCATGCTCTGGTCTAGAATCTGCTGGCCGAGCCACGCTCTATCGTCCAGGGTCAAAGATGCCTCCTATGGGATGGCTGTCAAGCCTTGCAGGGCTGCCGCACGGAGGCGGGCCAACGCCTGGGCCACCGTCTCGCCTGGGTGGAAGATGGCCGAGCCGGCCACCAGCACCCGCGCCCCCGCCTGCACCGCTTGTGGTGCTGTCTGGGGGTTGATGCCCCCGTCTACCTCCAACTCGATGGGGAGGCCCCGGGTGTCCAGCATCCTTCGCAGGCGACGCACCTTCTCCAGGGTGGAGGGGATGAAGGCCTGGGCGGGAAAGCCGGGGTTGACCGACATCACCAGAACCAGGTCCACATCGGGGAGGAGTTCCTCTATAGCCGAGAGGGGTGTGGCGGGGTTGAGGGCGACACCCGCCCGTTTGCCCAGACTTTTTATCTGATGCACGACCCGATGCAAGTGAATGCACGCCTCGGCGTGGACAGTGAGGATGTCGGCGCCGGCCTGGACGAACAAGGGAATGAACGCCTCGGGGCGCTCTATCATCAGGTGCACATCAAAGGGCACGGGGCTGTAGGGGCGCAGGGCTTCCACCATACGGGGACCAAAGGTGAGGTTGGGGACGAAGTGCCCGTCCATGATGTCTAGGTGGATGTAATCTGCGCCTGCCCGCACCGCCTCGGCCACCTGCTCGCCCAGGCGGGCGAAGTCAGCCGAGAGCACCGACGGGGCGATTTTGAGGGTACTAAGGGGGGCGCTCATTTTTCCGCAACGGGATCCGTAGCCTTGCCCTGCTCCCAACAGCGGCGGGCGTGCTCCCACTGGGCGCGCACCTGGGCGGGGGCCGTTCCCCCGGGCACGGCACGGGCGTGCACCGAGGCCAGGGCATCCAGGCGGAGCACATCCTCAGCAAACAGGGGCGAAAAACGCCGGAGTTCCTCGACTGTCACATCGCGCAGTCCTTTGCCCTGGGCCAGGGCATAGCGGCAAATCTCGGCGACGAGAGTGTGGGCTTGGCGGAAGGGCATCCCCTTACGCACCAGGTAATCGGCGAAGTCGGTGGCCAGCAGGGTGCCCCCCTCCGCCGCCTGGCGCATCCGCTCCGTGTTCACCTCCATTCCTTGAAGCATCGCAGTCATGACCTCTAGAGAGGGCAGGAGGGTGTCCACCGTGTCAAAGAAGCCCTCCTTATCCTCCTGCAGGTCGCTGTTGTAGGTGAGGGGAAGACCCTTGAGCACTATCAGCAGGCCCACCAGGTGCCCTACGACCCGTCCTACCTTGCCCCGCATGAGTTCGGCGAACACAGGGTTGCGCTTTTGGGGCATAATGCTGGAGCCGGTGGTATACGCCTCGGCGAGACGGATGAAGCCGAACTCCTCCGACGACCAGATCACCAACTCTTCGGCCAGGCGCGATAGGTGCACCATGCACAGGGCGGCGGCAGAGAGGTAGTCCACGAAGAAGTCTCTATCCGAGACGGCGTCCATGCTGTTCTCGCTGATGCGGGAAAAGCCCAGTTCCCGTGCCACAAACTGCCGGTCCACGGGGTAGGGAACGCCCGCCAATGCACCGCTCCCCAGAGGGAGCGCATCGGTGCGCTCGTACGCTTGGCGGAAGCGCTGGGCGTCCCGCTCCAGCATCCAGAAGTAGGCCAGCAAATGATGGGCGAGCACGACGGGCTGGGCGCGCTGTAAATGGGTATAGCCGGGGAGAACGGTTTCGGTGTGAGCTTCAGCCTTCTGAAGGATGACACCCTGGAGGGCGCGCACCCGCCGAAGGGTCTCCCCGATGACCTCTTTGGCGTACAGGCGCATGTCCGTGGCCACCTGGTCGTTGCGGGAGCGAGCAGTATGGAGACGCCCTGCCGTTTCCCCAATAAGGTCGTGCAGGCGCGCCTCAATATTGATGTGCACATCTTCCAGGTCCTCGCGCCAGGGGAAGGTGCCCGCTTCAATCTCCCGCCGAATGGCTCCCAAGCCCATCACGATGAGTTCAGCGTCTTTAGGGGAGATGATGCCCTGCTGGGCCAGCATACGGGCGTGGGCGATGGACCCGGCGATGTCCTGCCGGTACAGGCGCCGGTCAAAGCGCAAGGAGGCGGCGTAGGCGATGTGGGGCTTGCTTTTGCCGGCTTCAAAGATGCTCATAGCCCTACACCTTATACCTCTGCAAAAGTTGACGGGCGATGACCAGGCGCTGGATTTCGTTGGTGCCCTCGCCGATGATCATGAGGGGCGCGTCCCGATAATAGCGCTCCAAAGGGAGGTCGCGCAGGTAGCCCACGCCTCCGTGGATGCGCAGCGCGTTCAGAGTAACCTCGGCGCACACCTCGCTGGCCAGCAGTTTGGCCATGCCCGCCTCCAGGTCAGCACGTTCCCCGGCGTCCTTTTTGCGCGCCGCCTCATAGGTGAGTAAGCGGGCGGCTTGGATTTTGGTATACATATCAGCCAGCATCAGTTGCACCGCCTGGTGCTCGGCGATGGGTTTGCCGAAGGCCTTGCGCTGTTGGGCATAGCGGATGGCGCGTTCAAAGGCGGCGGTGGCCACCCCCACTGCACGCGCTGCCACATTAATCCGTCCCCCCTCTAGCCCGCTCATCACCTGCTTGAAGCCTTCCCCTTCCTTACCGCCCACCAGGTTCTCGGCGGGGCAGCGGTACTCGGTGAAGATCAACTCCACCGTGTCCACACCCCGGTAGCCCATTTTGTCCAGTTCCCTGCCCACGCTGAAGCCTGGCCCCTTCTCCACGATGAAGCAGGACATGCCCTTATAAGGCGGTTGAGCGGTGGGGTCAGTCTTGGCTAACAGGGCAAAGGTGGTGCCGTGCAGGCCATTGGTGATGAACATCTTGGTGCCGTTGATGATGTACTCCTCCCCGTCCCGCCGGGCGGTGGTCTGAATGGACTGGACATCGCTTCCGGCGTTAGGCTCGGTAAGGGCCAGGCCTCCCCTCTTGTCGCCCCGCGCCAAGGCGGGGAGGAACCGTCGCTTCTGGTCCTCGGTGCCGTAGTGCACTAGGATGTGGGTGAGAATATGATGGGAGCCGATGATGCCACTGACAGCCATCCACCCCCGAGAGATCTCCTCAAAGATCATGGCGAAGGTGGTGTAGTCCAACCCCAGCCCGCCATACTCCTCGGGGACATTCAAGCCGAAAAGCCCCATCTCCTGCATCTGGGGAATCAGTTCGTGGGGGTAGATGGCCTCGTGCTCGTACTTGTCGGCGAGGGGGATGACCTCTTTCTCCACCCACTCCCGCACTGTGCTGACGATTTGGCGGCGGGCCTCCTCTTTGGTCACCTGGGCCATCACACACCTCCTCACATCTGGGGCGGTTTTTTGCCCCTCACAGGCGCAGCTTGGGTCTTGGCGATGCCTTGTACCTCAGCCTGGGTACGCACGGGCAGGCCGTACACCCGAATGAAGCCCACCGAGGCGCGATGGTCAAAGGCGTCTTTGCGCCCGTAGGTGGCCAGGTCGTGGCGGTAGAGGGAGTAGGGGGATTTGCGCCCCACTACCTGGGCAGTGCCTTTGAATAGACGCAGGCGCACCGTGCCCGTAACGAAGCGTTGGGTGCTGTCCACATAGGCGTCCAGGTCTTGGCGGTGGGCGGTGAACCACAGGCCGTTGTAGACCAGGTCGGCATATTGCTGGGCTACGATGTCCTTGAAGCGCACCTGCTCCTTGGAGAGGGTGGCGGTCTCCAGGGCGCGGTGGGCGGTGTGCAGGACGACCGCTGCGGGAGCCTCATACACCTCCCGGGATTTGATGCCCACCAGACGGTTCTCCAGGTGGTCAATGCGCCCGACGCCGTGCTCGCCCGCCAGGCGGTTGAGGTGCTCCACCAGGGCCACTGGCCCCAGGCTCTCCCCATTGATGGCGACGGGGATGCCCTGCTGAAACTCGATCTCCACATAGAGGGGAGTATCAGGGGCTTGGGAGGGGTGCTTCGTCCAGGCGAAGGCGTCCTCGGGGGGCTCGTCCCAGGGGTCCTCCAGGTCTTCGCCCTCAATGGCACGGCCGAAGAGGTTCTCGTCCACGCTGTAGACCCGCCCCTTCTGCTCGGGGATGGGGATGCCCCGGGCGCGGGCGTATTCCTTCTCCTCGTCGCGGGTCATGCCCCACTCCCGCACGGGGGCGATGACCTCCAGGTGGGGTGCCAGGGCCATGACGCTCACATCAAAGCGCACCTGGTCGTTGCCCTTGCCTGTGCACCCGTGGGCAACGGCGTCGGCCCCCTCCCGCAGGGCCACCTCGACCAGATGTTTGGCAATGAGGGGGCGTCCCAGAGCGGTGGTGAGGGGATAGACGCCCTCGTACACGGCGCCGGCCTTCAGGGCGCGCCACACATACTCCCGGATAAACTCCTCACGGGCATCCACCACCAGGGCCTTGGAGGCGCCCGTCTTCAAGGCCTTTTGGCGGATGGCGTCTAGGTCGCGCCCCTGGCCCAGGTCCAGGGTCAGGGCGATGACCTCCGCCTGATACTTCTCCTTCATCCAGGGGATGGCCACCGAGGTGTCCAACCCCCCGCTGTAGGCTAGGACGATGCGCTTGGGCATGGGGAGACCTCCTTACTGGTTTACGGGCACGCCCAGGGTTGTCAAAAGGGGTATCGCTTCCAGCATATCACGCCGTACTAGGTCTAAATACAGCGCTAAAGCCCCATCAGGGGAGCGTTGCTCCCAGTAGGAGAAGTTAATGGATGCGCACAGGGAGGCGAAGGACGACAATGCGGGGTTATGGCGCGCCCCCAGGTGCAGCGAGACGGACAGGTCGTGCTTAGGGCACAGGCCCCAGCCTCTAGCCCGGAGAAACCCTTTCAGAGCTTTTTCCCACGGCTTGTTGGAGGGGGAAACCCGTTTCCTCAGGCGTCGCGCCCCCTCTAAGAGCCCTTGGGCAACCCTCCAGTCGCTCAGCGCTTTCGTCAATCACCTCGGCCACCGAGACCTCTCCCGGCGCATACAGGGTTTTCCCATAAGTAAGAATGTTGCGAATAAACGGGTCGCCGCTTTGCTGGCGCTTCTCTAGTTCCCGTGGGGTAAGTACCATCACCTCCACTTGGATGCGTCGGGTCGGGTCAAGGAGACGGGATTCCACCTTCTTCCTGCGTGCATCCGCCTCTAGGGGGGTGTCTTTGATGACCAGAAGTTCTAGGGCACTGTCGCGGTCGGGCTGGCCTTGGGCGTAGGCACCGGAGGGGATGATGCGTCGGGGCTGATAGCCGCCCTCAAGCCGACAGAGGATGCCCTTTAAGTCCTTAGGGCTTGTTGGGGGTGATCACAACGCAATATATCTCTCCAATTTGCCCAATCGGAAAGAGCACCCCCTTGCCCAGCGCCCCGTCTGCAAGGCCTGCCTCTTTTTCCACATCGCGCAGGAAAGCAGGAAGTCTTACTTTGAAATCGTCCTTTTTCCCTGCTAGGCACAGGGCCACCACGCCCCATTGGTTAGGGGAACAAGAGATATCGCGGGCATGGCAGAGCGCCTCCAGCAGACTGGGCTTCCTTCGCTCCCAACGCCACTCCCATTCTTTGGTTAGGAAGCCCACCTTCAGTTCCAGGTAGTACTGTTGGTCACCAACAGCGAGGTAGATATCACAGCGTTTCCCAGTATGCGATTGCTGTTTTTCTTCCTTTTATTGCTCCCCCTCTTGTTCTTTCCCCTTTTGTTCTTTCCCCTTTTGTTCTTCCCCCTCTAGTTTCTCCACTTCCACTGCAAGCCCCTGCCCGTGCAGGGCGGCCGCCAGTTCCCACTTCAGCCACCCCTCAAAGCCCTTTTGCTGTGTGAGGGCAAAGGTCAAGATGTCCTGTCGCTTTGTGCAGATGTCTCGGAGGACGTCTTGAATGCGTTGACATAACTGGGACATAACCGTTACCCCTTTACCTGTTGTAATGCCCGCACCAGGCCCCGCTCAAAGCGGGCCACCCCCTCGTCCACCTCCGAGGCGGTCAGGATGAGGGGGGGCATGAAACGGATGGCGGTGGGGCGCACGGGGTTGAGCAGGATGCCCTCCTCGTTGCAGGCACCCACCACCTGCGGTGCGATGGGATTGTGAAACTCCACCGCCACCAGCAGGCCCACCCCACGCACCTCTTTGATGACCCCCTCGTGACGCGCCTTGACCTGCTCTAAGGCGTTCTTCAGGCGCTGGCCCATGCGTGCAGCATTCTCGTAGATGCGCTCCTCCAGGAGGGTCTTGAGGGTGGCGTAGCCGGCGGCGCAGGCCAAGGGGTTGCCCCCGAAGGTGGAGCCGTGGTCGCCGGGCTGAAACAGGTTGCACCGCTCGGTGCACAGGAACGCCCCGATGGGCACACCATTCCCCAAACCTTTGGCCAGGGCGAGAATGTCGGGCTGGACGCCGTAATACTGGAAGCCGAACACGGTGCCGAGGCGTCCCATGCCCGTCTGCACCTCGTCAAAGATGAGCACCAGGTCGTTGCGGTCGCACCAATCCCGCACCCCTTTGAGGTAGGTGGGGTCGGCGGGGATGACGCCCCCCTCCCCCTGCACCGGCTCCAGGAGCACCCCCACTGTGCGGTCGGTGGTGGCGCGCTTGAGGGCCTCCAGGTTGTTGAAGGGCACCTGCACAAAGCCGGGCGTCAGAGGGGTGAAGGGGTCGCTGTAGTGGGGGTTGCCGGTGGCGGTAACGGCGGTGAGGGTGCGCCCGTGGAAGGCGTTCTGGGCGGTAATGATTTCGTAGGCGCCGTTCTTTTTGACCTTTCCGTACTTGCGGGCCAGTTTGATGGAGCCTTCTATGGCCTCGGCCCCGCTGTTACAGAAGAACACCTTGCTCAGGCCGCTGGCCTCCACCAGCAGGCGCGCCAACTGCAGTTGGGGGAGGGTGTAGAACTGGTTGGAGGTCTGGAAGAGGGTGGCGGCCTGCTCCTGCACCGCCTTCACCACAGCGGGGTGGCAATGGCCCAGGTTGTTGACGGCCCAGCCCGCCGTGAAGTCCAGGTACTCTTTGCCGTTCACATCCCACACCCGCGTCCCCAGCCCGCGCACGATGACCACCGGCTGGCGGCGAGCGCAAAACATGTAGTATTGCTTCTCCAGAGCGATCCAGTCGGTCATCTCTGCCTCCGTGCGTGTGTTAGCCGATCAGGGTGCCTAAGGATGCTCCGTGCACCACCTCCACAAGGGTATGGGGCCGTCGGCCGTCGGCGATGACGGCCTTGGGGATTGTGGCCAGGGCGTCCAGGCACGCTTCTATCTTGGGAATCATCCCCCCGGCCACCACACCGCTCTCCATAAGGGCACGCGCCTGTTGAGGTAGCAGACGCGGCAGAAGGCGTTTGGCCCCGTCCAAAACGCCCTCCACATCCGTTAGGAACACCAGCAGGCGGGCGTGAAGGGCTTTGGCCAAGGCTCCCGCCGCCGTATCGCCGTTGATGTTCAGGAGAAGGCCATCGCACCCACCGTCGGCCCTCACACCGATCCCGATGGGGGCCACCACAGGCAGGTACCCTTGCTGGAGGGCACCCAGCACCGGTGCGGGATTCACCGCCACAACTTTCCCCACCAGGCCCAGTTCAGGATCCGCCTGTTGGGCCTGCAGAAGAAGCCCGTCTGCCCCACTGAGGCCCAGGGTTTGGACACCCTTGGCCTGCAGGGCGGCCACAATCTGTTTGTTCACCAGGCCCGCCAGCACAGCCACCACCACCTCCAAGGTCGGGGGGTCAGTTACCCGCAGGCCCCGGATGAAGCGGGGCATAGCGCCGGAGCGCTGCATCCATTGGGAGATGACCACGCCCCCGCCGTGCACCACCACCAAGGGGATACCCTGCTGGAACAAGGTGGCGATGTCGTCTAGGGAGGTGTCGGTGGTGGCCAGGGCGGCCCCGCCGATCTTCACCACCACGGGGCGCAGGGCTCCGGCACTGCTCACTCCTGGTCCCCCGCCACGTCCAGTTCCATGGCGATGATATCCCGCCACTGGCCGTCGAGCATGCCGTGGTGCTTATAGATGCCGACGGTGCGAAAGCCCATCTTGCGATACAGGCGGAGGGCGCGGGTGTTAGAGGGGAAAGCGTAGAGGACGACCTTGTGCACACCCACTTGGGCTGCCCGCTTCAGAAGGGCGTCCAGGAGAAGGCTCCCCACCCCCTTCCCACGCCACTCACGCCGCACATAAATGGACAGTTCTTTCACGCCGTCGTAGCACCGGCGGGGTTTGTAACGCGACAAGGAGGCCCAACCCACCACCATACCGTCCACCTCAGCCACCAAGATGGGTTCCGTCGGCCCATGATCGCGGAACCAGGCCAAACGCTCCTCCACAGGATGGGGTTCCCCCTCTAAAGTGGCGATGCGGTCCTCTATCCCTTGGTTGTAAATCTCGGTAATGGCGGGCACATCCCCCTCAAAAGCGGGGCGCACTGTGATAGAGACGAAATGCTGGGAAGGAATAATCTGTTGCTGTGTGGCCATGCCTGTGCCTCCCCTTCCAAGGATGCGATCGCTGTCAGGAAGGGGCGTCGCCAGCGCCGGCGAAGCAAGTATCCGGGAGTAATGGGCATGGGTGCACACCCTTATGTGGTGTAGGCGCTGTTGAGGGTAACATAGGCTTCGCTTAAGTCCGAACCCCAGGCGGTGGCCTGAGCATTCCCTAGCCCCAGGCGCACCCGAAAACGCACCTCAGGGGCCTTCATGCTGGCAGCAAGGGCCTCCTTGAAGTAGGGGATGGGCACACCCCCCTCCATCACACAGATGCCGTTGATGTAAAGGGCGACCTTACTCTCGTCCACCTGGGCACCGCTCTTGCCGATGGCCATCATCACCCGCCCCCAGTTGGGGTCGCCCCCGTAGACAGCTGTCTTCACCAGGTTGGAGGAGACGATGGCGCGGGCTGCCAGGCGGGCGTCCTGCAGTGTTGAGGCCTCCTCTACCGTCGCCTCGATCAGTTTGGTGGCACCTTCGGCGTACCGCACCATGTCCTTCGCCAAGGTCGTGCATACCTGGGTAAGGGCCTGTTGGAAGGTCTCGGCTTCGGGGGAGTGGGGACGCAGGGGGGGAGCACCCGCAGCCCCGTTGGCCAAAAGGAGCACCGTGTCGTTGGTGCTCTGGTCGTTGTCCACATCCACCATGTTGAAGGAGGCATCTACCGCCTCTTTCAGAAGGGTGCGCAGGAGCGGGGGGTCAATGGTGGCGTCGGTGGTCAGGAAAGCCAGCATGGTGGCCATCTGGGGGTGAATCATCCCCGCCCCTTTGACACACCCGCCGATGTGCACCCGCTTGCCCCCAAGAGTCAACCCTATCGCCACCTCTTTGGGACGGCTATCGGTGGTAAGGATGGCGCGGGCGAAGGCGTGGCCCCCCTCGCGGGAGAGGCTAATCTTGGGAATGGCTTCCCGAATCAGCCCCATGGGGAGTTCCACACCGATAATGCCTGTGGAGCAAATCAGCACCTCCTCTGGGGGGATGGCCAGTTTGCGTCCCACCAGGGCGGTGGTCTCCAAGGCGTCCTTGACCCCCTGCTCGCCTACACAGCAGTTAGCGCATCCGCTGTTGACCACCACCGCCCGGGCGATGCCCCGACTGATATGGCGCTGACACACCCGCACCGAGCCGGAGACGATGGTGTTGGTCGTAAAGGTGCCGGCGGCGCTGGCGGGGCGCTCCGACACCAAAAGGCCCAGGTCTAACTTATCTTCCCCATAGGTCTTGATGCCGGCATACACAGCGCCCGCCAGGAAGCCCAAAGGCGTGGTAACACTCCCATTGGCGATGACCTCAAACTCCAGGGCCATGCTCCCTCCCTTGGGTGTGCTGGGATTGGGCATTGGAGGCTGGGTGCAGTATAGCACGCTCCCCTTCGGGCTGGGGAGCCACCCCATCCGTCTGCAGGGCCAGGCGCAGAGCAGTGAGGGCCACATCTATCTGCTCCCTGTCCGGAGGGCGGGTGGTGAGGGCCTGGAGGGCCAGGCTGGGAGCCAGCACCCACCGCACCAGGGGGCGATGGGCATGCCGCCCGCCCCAGCGAATGACTTCGTAGGAGAGGCTGGCAATAAGCGGTACAAACCCCAGGCGCGCCAGCAATCCTTGCCACACGGGTAGGTCACCCAGAAAGACGAAAACGAGGATGCTGATGACCCCCACCACCAGCAAAAAGGCGGTGCCACAACGGGGATGAGCAGTGGGGAAGCGGGCAACGGCCTCCGGGGTGAGGGGCTGCCCGTGCTCGTAGGCGTGGATGGCCATATGTTCCGCCCCGTGGTAGGCGAACACCCTCTGGATGTCCCGCATGCGCCCGATGAGCCACAGGTAGCCCAGGAAGAGCCCCAGCCGAACCAAGCCCTCTGCCAGGTGGGCCAGCACCACGGGCAGGCCTGCGCCGATAAGGGCCTTCCCCCCCACCAAGGGCACCAGGAGGAAAATGCCCACCGCTATCACGAGAGCCAGCAGAACAGCGCCCCACATTGCCGGGGCTGAAGGGCACTCCTCCTCCCCGCTTGCCACCTGGGCGGAATAGGAGAGGGCGCGCAGGCCCACAACCAGGGTCTCGGCCAGCACCACAGGCCCCCGCACCAAAGGGTAACGACGCCAGCGGCCCTGAAATAGGGAGGCTAGGGGCCAGACCTGGGTGGCCAGGCTCCCGTCGGGCCTGCGCACCGCCAGGGCCACCCACCGCTGGCCCCGAATCATGACCCCCTCAATGAGGGCCTGCCCACCGTAGGCGAAGGGTTGGGACATGGGCCTCCAAAAAGGCACGGGGGTGAGACCCCTCACCCCCGTGGCCGGGTTGAGCGCCTACTGCAGTTTGAACTTGCGCTTCAGGCGCTCCACCCGGCCCTCGGTGTCCACAATTCGCTGCTCCCCGGTGAAGAAGGGGTGGCACTTGTGGCACACCTCAATGCGCAGTTCGGGCTTGGTGGAGCCAGTGGTAAAAGTGTTACCGCAGATGCAGATGACACGCGCCTGGGGATACCACGGGGGGTGGATTTTCGCCTTCATGCTAGCCTTCCAGGGGGTAGACGCTGACCCGCTTCTTTGTGGGGGAGACGAACTCAAAGGCGACCCGTCCGTCGGCGACGGCGTAGAGAGTGTAATCCCTGCCCAGGCGCACATTTACGCCGGGGAGGATACGCGTCCCCCGCTGGCGCACGAGGACAGCGCCCGCCCGCACCACCTGTCCGGCGTATTCTTTCACCCCCAAGCGTTTGCTCTGACTATCCCGTCCGTTACGGGATGCGCCGCCCGTCTTCTTATGAGCCATAGTGGTGCACCTCCCCCTCTAGGCCTGGGATGATGGCTGGGATGGGGGCGTCTGCCCCACCAGGATGTCCTTGATGAGGAGCCGCGTATACCACTGGCGATGCCCGCTTTTGCGGCGATAGCGCTTCTTGGGCTTGTATTTAAAGACGATGAGTTTGGGGCCGCGGAAGATGTCCCGCACCACCGCCCGCACCCGTGCGCCGTTGAGGGAGGGTTGGCCGATTAGCACCTGTCCGTCCTGCTCCACCAGGAGCACGAGGTCCAAGTCCACCTCGGTGCCCGGCTCGGCCTCCAGGCGCTCCACATCAATGATGTCACCGGGCCTGACCCGGTACTGCTTGCCCCCGGCCTGGATGATCGCGTAGAGAGCCACGCTTGTCCTTCATCACTAGGATTAGCCCTTTTATTATAGCATGGGTCGGGCGTCAAGGGGTGGGGGCCCCTGTTACAATACCCCTGAACGGGACGACCATGCGAACGCGCACCGTGTGGCGTGTGCTGATGTCCCCCGGGGCCCTGGCCCTTCTCCTTCTGGTAGCCCTGGGCCTGCGCCTGTTCGGTCTCAACTGGGATGGGGGCCACTTGTTCCATCCGGATGAGCGCGCCATCCTGTGGTGCGTCAACGATTTGGGGCGCGACCCTTCCTACTATACTACTCGCCGTTTCTGCGGCACCGCCGACGCCCCGTGGAACCCCCAGTGGTTCCCTTACGGCAGCCTCCCGCTTTACCTCCTGAAGGTTATCCAGGTGGCCCTATCCCCGTGGAAAGACCTGGGGATGGCCGACCTACGCATCCCGGGGCGTGTCCTCACGGGCTTGGCCGATACCCTGATTGTGCTGGGGGTTTTTCTGCTGGGGAGGCGTCTGTTCGGGATGCGGGAGGGGGTGCTCGGGGCATTCCTGGCCACCTTTGCAGTGATTCACATTCAGTTAGCCCACTTTTTCACGGCTGATACCTTCCTGGCCCTGTTCTCCCTTTATGCCATGCTGTCTCTCATTCCTGTGGCCCAGCGGGGGAGCCTGTTATGGGCAGGTGTGAGTGGGGTTTGGGTGGGGTTTGCCCTGGCCTCTAAGTTTGCGGGGGCACCTTTGTTATTGCCTTTAACTGTGGCGCCTTTGCTCTACCTGCTGGGAGGGGTTGGCGAGCGGGTGGGGTTGTCCCGTCCGGATGGACGGCGGTGGAAGTGGGCGCTGGGTGCCCTAGCCCTGGGCTATGGGATGGTGGGGGTGTCCACGTTCGTGGCGCAACCCTACGCCTTTTTGGACTGGCCCAAGTATCTCGCCGATGTGTTAGAGCAGAGCGAGATGGCGCGGCGCATTCGGGATTACCCGTACACTCTGCAGTATGTGGGGACGCCGGCCTATTGGTATCCCGTAGAGCAGTTGGCCCGTTGGGGTTTGGGGTTGCCGGTGGGTGTGGTAGCGTGGATGGGGCTGCTGGCTGCCCCCTTCTGGGCGTGGCGCTCCCGCCGTCGGGCCGAGGTGCTGGTGATGGGGTGGGTGATTCCGTATTTCCTCATCGTGGGTGGCCTGCCGGTGAAATATCTGCGCTATCTCTTGCCCATCGTGCCCTTCCTGCTGGTCTATGGGGCACGTCTGCTGGTGGTGCTGGTGGAGTGGGTGCGCCAGATCAGGCTCCCCCCCATGCCCCAGCGCATTGTGGGAGTAGCGGTGTGGGGTGTAGTAGCGGGCGCGCTCCTGGGGGGAGTGTTGTATGGAGTGGCCTATGTCAGCATGTATCGCAAGCCCCACCCCGCCATTCTGGCCTCCCACTGGTTGGGGGGGCACGCCCGCCCCGGCTCCCTCATCCTCAAGGAGCACTGGGAGGAGGGCCTGCCCAACCTGTGGGGCTTCCGGGTGGAGGAACTCCCCCTCTATGAGCCCGACTCTTGGGATAAAGCCGACCGCTTGGCCCAGCGCCTGGCCCAGGCCGACTATCTGGTCTTCTACAGCCAGCGCCTGTATGGGACGATTCCTCGTCTCCCACACCGCTACCCTATGTCCAGCCACTACTATCGCCTTCTGTTCGCTGGGGAGTTGGGGTATCGTCTGGTGCACTGGGAGGGGCGCTGGCCGTCGCTCCCTGGCCTGGCCATTATGGACGATACCTTCCGGCGCGCCGGCGTCCCGGTGCCCGAACCGCTGCGCACTTGGAAGCCGGCACCTCTGCCTCTGCGCCTGGGTTTTGCCGACGAGTCTTTCAGTGTGTACGACCATCCGTTGGTGCTCATTTTCCAAAGGGTGGAAGGTGTATCCGCCGAGGCGTTGCGAGAGCGTTTGTGGGAAGGCTTGACCCTGACGCCGTCGCCCCCTGTCCGCTCTACGCCCATGCTTACCCCTCGGGAATGGGCCGACCAGCAACGCGGGGGAACCTGGGCGCGCCTTTTCCCAAAAGGGGATATCCTGGGGCGGCAGCCGGTGTTGGGGTGGCTGGTGGTGCTGTATGGGGTGTCGGGAGCGGGGGTTCTGTGGGGCTTTTGGGCCTTCCGCTCCCTTCCCGATGGGGGATGGCTCCTGGGACGCACCCTGGGCTTGCTGGCGACAGCCTACCTTGCTTGGCTGTGCGCCAGCCTAAAACTCGTCCCCTTCGGACGGGGAAGCATTGCGGTGTTTCTCGTCCTCTTGCTGGTGGGCGGGGGATTGCTGGCCTGGTGGGGACGTAAGGAGTGGGGGAAGTTCCTGCGGGAGCGGTGGCGCTTGTTGGCGGTGGAGGAAGCCCTCTTCCTATCGGCCTTTGGGGCCTTCGTGCTCATTCGGATGGCCAACCCGGACCTGTGGCACCCCTTCCGGGGAGGCGAGAAGCCCATGGATTTGGCCCACCTGAACGCTGTGGTCAAGTCCACCTGGTTCCCCCCCTATGACCCCTGGTTTGCAGGGGGGGCGCTGAACTACTACTACTTTGGACAGGTGCTGGTGGCCACACTGGTGCACCTTACAGCGATTCCCACACCCACGGCTTATAACCTTGCAGTGCCCACCTTGTTCGCTTTGGCGACGGGGAGCGCCTTCAGCATCGCCTACACCCTGGGTGGAGGGAAGGGAGGAGTGGAGAGAGGGGCCATAGGGGTGGGCATCGCTGGGGCGAGTTTCGCCTTCGTCCTGGGCAACCTGGATGGGGCCGTGCAACTCCTCCAGGGGGTGGGGGCAACCCTGAGCGGCAGGTCTTTTCCCCCCTTTGACTACTGGCGCTCTAGCCGCATGATGCCACCCGACCCCCCCGGTTTTGAGATTACCGAATTCCCCTTCTTCACCTTCCTGTTCGCGGACCTGCACGCCCATCTGTTGGCAATACCTTTATCCCTGCTGGTGCTGGGGGGTGTGCTGGGGCTGGTACGGGCTGTGCCCGAGCAGGGGTTGAAGCCGATACTGCCTATTCTAGCTCTCCTGGGCTTGGCCGTGGGTTCTCTTTACCCCACCAACTCGTGGGACTTCCCCACCTTTGGGGCGATCACCCTGGCAAGTGGGGTCTTGGGGGGGTTGGTGTGGTGGCGGGCAATTCACGGGCGGGCGGCGGGAGGCACCGCCCAGGCGGTGCCCACACCCAACGGTATAGACGGCTGGGTAGTGCCCTCACGCACGCTGGAACCGGGAGCGAAAGTGCTCGGCACGAGGCGCACTGTGGGTCTGCGGGCGGGGCATCCGTGGGCTTTCGCTGTCGGTGGAGGGGTCGTGGGGTGTGGCGTGGTGCTGGCGGGGATACTCCTGTTCCTACCGTTCCATGTGCGGTTTGCCCCACCGGTAGCGGGTGTGCAACCCACCGTTGCCAAGACCATGCTCATCCACTATCTGGCCATTCACGGCCTATTCCTGTTTCCGTTGGTTACCTGGCTGGTGTGGGAGGGTGTACCCGTGCTGGGGAGGGTGGTTCGGGGGAGTGTCTGGGGTGTGGGGGCTGTTGGCCTGGGGGGCGGAATCCTACTGGCTCTGGTGGCCGGGGGGTATGCGACGGTGGCCATGCTTCTGGGACTGGGGGTGCTGGGGGTAGTGGTAGGGTGGAAGGCCTGGGAGCGGGGGAATCGGGAGGCCCTTATAGCCGTGCTGATGGCGGAGGTGGCGTTCGCTTTGGGGATAGGTGTGGACTTCCTGCGCCTGCGGGACGATATTGACCGCATGAACACGGTGTTCAAGTTTTACATTCACGGGTGGGTGCTCCTCGCACTGGCGTCGGCGTATGGCTTGGGGCAGGTGCTCCCCCGACTGGTGAGGCGGGCGGGTGCACCGCCACCCGAGCCCACGCTTCCAAATCTGGCTGGATGCCCACCCGGGGCAGGGGGTTGGCCTTTGAGACACCAGACCCTCCGCCCGCGCCTGACGGGGTGGGGTATGGTGTGGCTGGGTGTCTTTGCCCTGTTGCTCCTTAGTGCAGGTATATATCCCCTTTTGGGCACGCGCGCCCGGTTGGCCGACCGTTTCACTATTCTACCCTTCACCCTAGACGGCACCGCCTATATGGAGTGGGCGGTGTATCGGGATGAGCGGGGGCAGGTGGCCTTGCGTTGGGACAGGGAGGCCATTCGCTGGCTGTGGGAGTATGTGGAGGGGACGCCTGTCATCGCAGAAGCCAATACCCCGCTCTACCGCTGGGGCGGTCGCATCTCGGTCTACACGGGGTTGCCGTCGGTGGTGGGGTGGTCGTGGCACCAGATGCAACAGCGGTGTGGCGGGCCCCACTGTCCTCCGGTGGAGGAGCGCCTGACCGACCTGCAACGCCTGTATACCACCGTTGACATAAAGGAGGCGCACGATATCCTGCGGCGGTATGGGGTGGGCTATGTATATGTAGGGGAGACGGAGGCCCTCTACTATCCCCCACAGGGGCTGGCAAAGTTTGCCGAAATGGAGCGTCAGGGGCTCCTACAAGGGGTGTACCGTAACGAGAAGGTTACCATCTACCGTGTGCTGACCTGGCCGTAGCCTCTGGGGTATGGTATGCTGGAAATGGGTACTGCGTATGGCCCTGTATCCGTGTGCCCTCGTCGTGGACTTTGACGGCACCATCACCCTGCAGGACACGGGGGATATCCTGTTCGCGCGGTTTCAGGCTGGGGGATGGGGGGATATTGACCCCTATTGGGAGCAGGGGCTGCTGAGCGGGCGGGAGGCTTTGGCCCTCTACTTTGCTCGTCTGCCAGCCGACCGAGAGGCGTTAACGCGCTGTGTGCAGGAGGAGCATCGCTTGCGCCCGGGCTTTACCGCGTTGGTGATGTGGTGTCGGGAGAAGGGTATCCCCCTGACCATCGCCTCCGGGGGGTTGGACTTCTACATTCAGGCGGTGCTGGAGCGGGAGGGGCTGCAAGTGCCGTTTTACAGCGCCACGGCCGATTTCAGTGGCCCCCGTTTGGGGATGCGCTTCACCAACGGGGTGCGGAGTTGTCCCGATGTGGGGGTGTGCAAGTGCTGGCTGGTGGAGCGGATCAAGGGGCAAACGGAACGGCTGGTGCTGGTCGGCGATGGGCTGACGGATGCCTGCGCAGCGCGCCGTGCGGACCTGGTGTTTGCCCGCAAGTGGTTGCTGGATTACTGCCGGCGGAACAATTTGCCTCATCTTCCTTTTGAAACCTTCCACGAGGTGCACCAGGCTTTGGCTGAGTGGGTGCACATGCGTGGGGAGCGCTCCTCCCCTTCCCCCGTCGCCGCCGCCTCTTGACAGAAGAGGGGAATTAGCGTATATTGCAATCAACAATTCATCTAATTCTGCCCCAACGGGGTGATGGCGTTCTGCCGCAGTGGGGCAGAGAGAGGAGAGCAAAGGTGCGCCACCGCTGGATGCTGCTCCTGATTGTGCTGGCACTGGTGGTGGGAGCAGGGATGGGCGGGTTCCTCATAGGCGGGCGGAGCCGGGGGGGAACCTCACCCGCCCAGGAGACACCCCAACGGGTGGTGATCGCTATCCAACCCACCATGTCCGCCGCTGAGATGCTGGAAAAGGCCCGTCCTCTGGAGCAGTTCCTGGAACAGCAGTTGGGCGGGAAGGTGGATGTGCAGATTTATGTCCCCACCAGTTATGCGGCGGTGGTGGAGTCCCTGCGCTTTGGGCAGGCGCAGGTGGCCTTCATGTCGGCCTGGCCGTCCTATCTGGCAACCCAGATGGCGGGGGCTGAGGTCGCCCTGGCGGAGGTACGGGAGGTGGTCATCGGCCAAGAGAAGAGGGAGGCTCCCTTTTATTACTCCTACTGGGTGGTGCGTGCCGATAGCCCCTACGAGAACCTCCTGTCTCTCAAGGGGAAGCGGGCCTGCTTCCCCAGCCCTATCTCCACCTCCGGGTATGTCGCCCCCATGGGGCGCCTGGTGGAACTGGGCTATCTCACCGTGGAGGCCGGCCGCGAGGCGGACCCTAAAGCCTTCTTCGGGGATGTGCTGTTTGGGGGGGGCTACGCCCAGTGCTGGCAAGCTCTGCAGCAGGGGCAGGTGGATGTAACCATTATCGCCGGGGATGTGTCGGAGCGGTTGTATCGGGAGGTTTTGGCCAATACACGCGTGTTAGAGCAGCAAGGGCCTATCCCCTCCCACGCCGTAGTCGTCAGCAAAGACCTGGCGGAGCCGTTGCGCAGTCAGGTTCTTCAAGCCATTGAAGGCTTGGGCGCTCCCGAGTATCGCCCGTTAATGCGCTCCTTCATCTCCAGCATCTTCGTGCGCTTTCAGTCCACAACGGCCCAGGAGCACCTGGCCACCCTCCAGCGCTACTTGCGCCTGGCGGGTTTGAAGTTCACCGAGCGCCTGGGCTAGTGGAGCGATGGACGACAGCCTTACCTACCCACTCCAGGCTGAGGGGGTCTGGTTCGCCTATCGGCCACGGGTTTGGGTGCTGAAGGATGTGTCCCTGGCCGTTCCCGAGGGTGCCATGGCCATGATTATGGGCCCTTCGGGCGCCGGCAAAACCACCCTGCTGAAGGTTCTGGCAGGCCTTGTGCGCCCCCAAAAGGGCGTGGTGCGCATCTTGGGGAGGGAGGTGCATAAGGGGATGCCTCGGGCCCTGCGCCCCCGTGTGGGATATATTCCCCAGCAACTAGGGCTGGTGCGCAACCTGACGGCCTTGGAGAATGTGCTGATGGGGGCTTTGGGGCGCAGCCCAGGGCTTAGGGTCTTCTTGGGCATCTTCCCCAAGCAGGAGGTGGAGAGGGCACGCACGGTTTTGGAGTTGCTGGGTATTGGGCACAAGGCTCACGAAAAGGTGTTCCGCCTCAGCGGGGGCGAGCGCCAGCGGGTGGCCATCGCCCGCACTCTTCTGCAACGCCCCAAAGTGGTTCTGGCCGACGAGTTCGTCTCTGATCTGGACCTGCCTCGGGCGGCCGAAATTTTGCGCCTGATGCGCCAGGTTACCCAGCGGGAGGGGATGACCTTCTTGATGAATATGCACGAGGTGCAACTGGTGCAGGAGTTCGGGGACCAGGTGTTCTTGGTCAAGGATGGGGTAGTGCGCCACCAGTGCAGCGGCTCCCAAGTAACCTGGAACCTGCTCCAGGAGGTGCTGGGGTGAGGCGGGATTTGCTGGTGTTGGGGGGTGTGGCGGTGGCGCTGGGGGTGGTGCTGGGGCACCTGGGCTTCTTTGACGGCCAGCGCCTCGGACGGGGTCTGGTAAACGCGGGCATTTTCGTGCGCGATATGGTGCCCCCCGATGGGGCGGTCTTGGCGGTGGCGGGCCAGGCCCTGCTGGAGACGGTGCAGATGGCCTTCGCGGGGACCCTGTTGGGTTTCCTCCTCTCCCTGCCCCTGGGCATCTTGGGGACGCGCTCCCTGTTTCCTTTGCCGATCACATCCCTGGCCCGCCTCGTGAGCGCTGTGGTGCGTACCATCCCGGTTCTGTTGTGGGCTATCCTATTCGTGATCATTGTGGGCTTGGGGCCCTTGGCGGGCACTTTGGGCATCGCCTTTTACACCGTAGGGTATTTGGCCAAACTTTACGCCGAGTTGTTTGAGGGCACCGACCCCGAGATCATGGAGGCGGTGCGGGGTGTGGGGGCGTCGCGTCTGCACCTGGTGCGGTTCGTGGTGCTTCCCGAAGGGGCTAATGCTATCTTGGCGCAACTGCTGTTCATGCTGGAATACAACATTCGCGCGTCCTCTATTTTGGGGTTCGTGGGGGCGGGCGGGGTGGGCTTTGTGCTGCAGGTCTACTTGCAGACCATGGAGTATCAGCGCCTGGCGACGGTGCTCCTGCTGGTTCTCGGGGTGGTGTTGGCTATGGATGCGGTGAGCGGGTGGGTGCGGCGGCGCTTCCTCCTAACACCCCGCTAGGCTAGGGGCCGAGCACGGTTGCGCAGCACCTGTTCCACCCATTCAATAACCCGATACAGTTCCCTATCGTGGGGGTCTAGGTGGCGGTAAGGTTTGACCCACACCCCCGAATACTTCTGCACCAAGAAGTCGTCGTCGTCCACCACCATATCGGGGCGGATGGGGCAGTCGGCGTCCTTGTCCAGGCAGGCGGTAACCCAACGGGCCAGGCCAAAGGTGTGCACCACCCGCTCGGCGTGGGGTCGGCCAGTGGCCGTCCATACATAAATTTCGCACCCCAGATCCCGAAGGCGGCGGAACACCTCCTCCGTCCCGGGGCGCAAGGCCCATTGGCTCCCGTCGGCGTACAGAATGGTGAGGTCCACATCAAAGAAAACCCGCATCCAGCTCCTCCCAGTGTAGGCTACGCTCATGGGCACCGCGGGTCAAGGGGGTATGGACAAACAGTCCACATCCCCGATAGGATAATTGAACGAGGCGCGTCGCTTTGGAAACCGAGGGTAACCTTAGCGAAGGGCTCGTATTCCGTCCTGGAGACCAGGTTCTCCTGGTAGACAGGAAGGACCGCCGTTACCTTTTTACCCTTGTCCCCGGCCACACCTTTCATACCCATCTGGGCGCTCTCCCCCACGACACCATTCTGGGCCAGGCACCTGGCGCGCGCATCACTGCGGGCGGGCACACCTTCCTTGCTCTGCGCCCCACTTTAGCCGACTACATTCAGGAGTTGCCCCGGGTTACCCAAATTATCTACCCCAAAGACCTGGGGGCCATTTTGGTCTACGGCGACATCTTCCCTGGGGCGCGGGTGCTGGAAGCGGGGTTGGGTTCGGGGGCCTTGACCTTGGCCTTATTGCGCGCCGTGGGGCCTCAGGGGTGTGTGATCTCTTACGAGGTGCGCCGCGACTATATCCCCCGAGCCCGCCAGAATGTGCAGGCCCTCTTCCCCGAGCCGTCCAACTGGGTGATTCGCGAAGCGGATGTGTATGCCGGTATCGCCGACAGAGGGTTGGATCGGATTATTCTGGATGTGCCCGAGCCTTGGCGGGCAGTGCCCCACGCAGCACCGGCCTTACTCCCTGGCGGTATCCTGCTGTGCTGGCTTCCCACGGTGCTGCAAGTGCATCGTTTGTGCATGGCCCTGGAAGCCCATCCCGAGTTTGACCTCGTGGAGACCTTTGAAGTGCTCCTCCGCCCGTGGCATATGAGCCCTGTGAGCGCCCGCCCGGTCCACCGCATGGTGGCCCACACAGGCTTCATCACCACAGCCCGCCGGTGTGCCCCTGGCAAGTTGCGGGTAGGGGAAAGACACTTGGCCGAGCCGGAGGGGGAGGGATATGAACCGCAATGAGGCCCTGGCCATTGTCAACGAGTTTGTGAAGAGCGAAAGTTTGCGGAAGCACCTCCTCTCGGTGGAGGCGGCTATGCGCGCCTATGCCCGCAAGTATGGGGAAGACGAGGAGACCTGGGGCATAGCGGGCCTGCTCCACGACTTTGACTGGGAGATTTGTCCCACCCCCGATCAGCACCCCACCTACGGGGCCGCTCTCTTGCGCCAAAGGGGGGTGCCCGAACCGATCGTGCGGGCGGTGCTGTCCCACGGCGACCATACCGGCATCCCTCGGGAGACCCTCATGGAGAAGGCCTTGTTCGCTGTGGATGAACTGTGCGGGTTCATTATCGCCGTTGCCCTGGTGCGTCCCACCAAAAGCCTGGCGGAGGTTACACCCGAGGCCGTCCGCAAGAAGATGAAGGACAAGGCCTTCGCCCGTGCTGTGCGGAGGGAGGACATCACGAAGGGGGCAGAGGAACTGGGAGTGAATCTGGACGAGCATCTCGCCTTTGTAACCCAGGCTTTGCGGTCAGTGGCTCCCAGTCTGGGTCTCAACCCGTGAAAAGGAAGGAGGCAATCTATGCTTCGCTACGCCAAAATAGAGGACTTGCCCCGCCTTGTGGCTTTGGAGCGGGAGGGTTTCCCCCCCGAGGAGACCTTTTCGGAGGGGCGATTGCGTTATCTCCTAACCCGCGCCCAGGGCCGTATCGTGGTGGCGGAGGAGAATGGGGAAATTTTGGGCTTCGTGGTGCTTCTGTGGCGCTACCGCTCTACCATCGGGAGGATTTACGACATCGTGGTCTCTCCCGCGGCGCGGGGCAGGGGAATCGGAACCGCCCTGTTGCGGGAGGCGGAGCGCATCGCCCGTCAGAGGGGCCTCACCGCTCTCGCCTTGGAGGTCCGTGCTACCAATCGGGAAGCCCGCTGCCTCTATGAGCACAACGGGTTTGTCCCCGTTGTTGACCTGCCCAACTACTACGGCGAGGGTGTGCACGCCATCCGCTACCGCAAGACCCTGGACACCACCGCCGCTACGGCTAAGGCGGGCTGACGCGTCACACTTGGACGAACCGCCCCGCCATCACATCCACCAAACCCCGGTCGGTCAGTTTCAATTCGGGGATGACGGGTAGCGCCAGGAAGGAGAGCACTGCGAAGGGGGATGCCACACGACACCCCAGGTCGCCAGCCAGGCGCTCCAACTCCTCCACCGTCTGGGCGACCTTCTCCAACGGCTCGGGCGACAGTAAGCCGGCGATGGGCAGGGCCAGGGATCCCAACACTTTCCCCTGGGCCACGACCGTGAGGCCTCCCCGCAGGCGCTCAATCTCCCGCACGGCGGTCAGGATATCCTCGTCGCTTACCCCCACCACCACGATGTTGTGGGAGTCGTGGGCCACGGAGGTGGCCAATGCCCCCCTCTGCAGGCCGAACCCCTTCACCAGGCCCAGGCCGATGTTGCCCGTCGCCTTGTGCCGCTCCACCACAGCCAGTTTAAGGAGGTCGCGCTGGGGGTCGGCGACAATGGTGCCGTTGCGTCGTAGGGGGCGCTCTTCCACCCAACGGGTGATGATTTGACCGGGGACGATCTCCATCACGGGGACGGTGTCCCGCTCCCCCCAGCGGATGGCCAAATCTGCAGGGGTGAAGGGTTTGATGTGCACTGTGTCCCACATCCAGGGGGCTTTGGGCATTGTGGCTGTAAACAGGGGCCGTCCCTGGTGCGCCACCAGGCGCCCACGGTAGTAGACCCTTTCCACTCGGAAGGCCCGCAAATCGTCCAACACGAGCAGGTTGGCCCAGTAGCCGGGGGCGATGCCGCCCAACCCCTCCAGGCGGAAGTAGGTGGCGGGCACCAGGGTAGCCATAGTGATGGCCATCACGGGGTCTAGCCCCAAGCGGATGGCCTTGCGGACCACCGCATCCACATCCCCGTCCTTATAGATATCTTTGGCGGTGCGGTCGTCCACCACGAGCATGCACCGGCGGTAGGTGTGCTCATTGACCAGGGGGAGGAGGTCCTCCAAGTTCTTCTCCGAAGAGCCTTCCCGAATCATCAGGTACATGCCCCGCCGCAGTTTCTCCTTGCCCTCCTCCCGGTGGGTGGTTTCGTGGTCGGAGCCGATGAGGGGGGCTAAGTAAGCGTTCAGAGCCTTGCCGGTAACCCTGGGGGCGTGGCCATCCCGCACCCGCCCACGGGCGGCGGAAATTTTGGCCAGCACATACGGGTCGGCTTGAATGACGGCGGGGAAGTTCATCATCTCTCCCAAACCCAGCACCTCTTTCCAGCGCAAGGCCTGGCGCACCTCGGCCGGTCCGAGGGTGGCCCCGGAGGTCTCCATATGAGTGGCGGGGACGCAGGAGGGAGCCATGAAGAACATGTCCAAGGGCACGCGACGGGCACAGGCCATCACCCAACGCATGCCCCTCAACCCACAGACATTGGCAACCTCGTGGAGGTCGGTTACACAGCCCAGGGTGCCGCGCGGCACCACAGCACGGGCATACTGGTCCACTGTAAGGTAGGTGCTCTCTAAGTGATAATGGCCGTCAATGAGGCCCGGGGCCAACCACCGCCCCTGCAGGTCAAGCACTTCGTGGGCGTCCTGATAGTCGCCAATGCCGGCGATACGCCCCTCGGCGATAGCCACATGGCCCTCTTCAATCTCGCCGGTAAAGGTGTTGACGATACGGGCGTTGCGCAGGACCAGATCCGCAGGGGCATCACCCCGTGCCACGGCGATGAGGCGCTGCAGGTTCATGGTCTCCCTCCTCCAGGGCGTAAATGGCGGGGAGCCAGCGGTAGGCCTCCCCTTTGTCCAGGCCGTATCCCACCACGAAGCGGTCGGGCAGGGTGAAGCCCAGGTAATGGATAGGCACCTCCACACGGCGACAAGAGGGTTTGTCCAACAGGACGCAGGTGCGCAGGGTGAGGGGTGAAAAGCGCTTGAGGTAGGTAAGGACAGCTTGGGTGGTGAACCCGGTGTCCACGATGTCCTCCACCACGAGCACGTGGCGTCCCCTGGGGGAGAGGCGTACGCCTGAAAGCACCCGTGCGGGGGCGGAGGGGTGGGTGGCAGCGCCGTAGGTGGCTACCCGCACGAAGTCGATTTCGAGGGGGATGTGCAAAGCGCGCACCAGGTCGGCCAAAAAGATGAAAGCCCCTTTCAGCACCCCGACCAGAAGGGGGTTGCACCCCTGGTAGTCCTCCCGTATGTGACGCGCCAGGCGCTGGATGCCTTGAGCCAGGTGCTCCTGAGAGAGGAGAAGGACGAGGTGTGCACTGGTGGCTGGGTCGTGCCCGTGGGTGCTTGTAGCCATCCTTCCTGCCCGAAAAAAGAGGGCACTCCCATTATACCTGGGAGTGCCCGATCTGTGATCAGGACGGGCCGGGCCGTTACCGCTTGCTGTATTGGGGGGCGCGGCGTGCCCGTTTGAGGCCGTATTTCTTGCGCTCTTTGACCCGTGGGTCGCGCGTGAGGAGACCCTTCTGGCGCAGGGGGGCTTTGAAGGCGGGGTCGGCCACCACCAGGGCCCGGGCGATGCCGTGGCGGAGGGCGTCGGCCCATGCGGAAATGCCTCCGCCGCGCACCTTGGCGACAACGGCGAACTTGCCCAGGGTCTCGGTGACCCGAAAAGGCTCTAACACGGTGGCCTGCCAGGTTTGCAGGGGGAAGACCGTTTCAAAGGGCTTATCGTTTATGAGAAAAGTGTTTCCCCCCGGGTAGAGGCGCACCTGGGCTACAGCCGTTTTGCGTTTGCCGAGGGCGTAGAAGTAGCGGGGGGCCTCGGCCTGTGCCCCCGCCGAAGATGGAGCGGGAGAAGTAGTGGTCATGCGCTGTTCACCTCCTCAGAGGTGTTCTGGGCGGGGAAGCCGGCGATTTGCGCCTGGTGGGGATGCTCGGGCCCGGCGTAGACCTTCAGGCGGGAGAGCATCTTCCGTCCCAGGTTAGACTTGGGGAGCATGCGCCGCACTGCCAGTTTGATGACCCGTGTGGGGTCCCGCTGGAGCATCTGCTCCAGGGTGAACTCCCGCAGGCCGCCAGGGTAACCGCTATGGAAGTAGTAGATCTTCTGACGCATCTTCTTACCGGTAACGACCACTTTGGCGGCGTTGATCACCACCACGAAGTCCCCGGTGGGCAGATGAGGGGTATAGGTGGCCTTGTCCTTGCCTTGCAGGATGCGGGCGATGCGGGTGGCCAGCCGTCCCAGCACCTGCCCTTCGGCGTTGATGAGGTGCCAGCGGGGCTGAATCTCCTGGGGGCGGGGCACATAGGTCTTAAGGGTTCGTACTCTTGTCATGGTGCCTCCGAGACAGGGGGGAAAGTGGGGTAGGCTATGCGGGTCAGGAACAGGCCGTGCGCTGGCACGGCCGGGCCAGCCGCCGAAGGTCGGGGGGACTCCAGCAGGGCGTGCACCGCGTGCACGGACAGTTTCCCCAGTCCCACCTCCAGCAGGGTGCCGACCATCCGCCGCACCTGCCCCGGCAGGAAGGCGTTCCCCTCGATGGTGAATACGAGGAGGTCGCCTTTGCGGGTGATGCCCGCCTGGGCTATGGTCCGCACGGTGCAACGCCGGCCTGCAGGGCCTGCGAAGGAGGCGAAATCCCGAGTCCCTTCCATAAGGCGGGCGGCCTGTTCCATGCGGGGGAGGTGTAGGGTATGGGGGCAGTGGTAGGCGAAGCGTCGCCAAAAGGGGGACGCCTCCCGCCGGTTCCATACCAGGTAGCGATATTGGCGGGCACGGGCGTGGCGACGGGGGTCAAAGGCTAGGGGGACTGTGTACGCCTCCACCACGCGCACATCAGGGGGGAGGGTGGCATTCAAGGCGTTGCGCACCGTGGCCGGCGTGTAGCGGGCGGGAGCGGTGAAGGCGGCCACCTGGTAGAGGGCGTGGGCACCGGCATCGGTGCGGCTGGCCCCTTGCAGGCGCAGGGGTTGACCATACAGGGTGGCCACGGCCTTACTCACTTCCCCTTGCACGGTGCGGGCGCGGGGTTGGATTTGCCAGCCCGCAAAGTCGGTGCCGTCGTATTCCAGCACCAGGGCGATACGATGCAGGCTGGGGACAGGATCGGTCGGCATACCCCACGGATTCCCCCCTTACACGAGTTCCAAGATGGCCACATGGGCCGCATCGCCACGACGATAGCCTACCTTGAGAACACGGGTGAACCCGCTGGTGCGGTCCCGGTATCGGCGGGGCATCTGCTCAAAAACCTGGGCCACCACATCCTTATCGGGCAAAGCGGCCAGGGCCAGACGACGGTAATGGAGAGCTTTGGCACGGTTCTCCGGGGTGTCGCCGGCATCCAGGGCTTTCTGGGCGTGCAGCGCCCAGGTGATGATGCGGTCGGCCAGTTTGCTGGCAGCCCGTGCCTTGGGGAGGGTTGTCTGTATGCGCTGGTGCAGGAAAAGGGAGCGCACCAGGTTGCGCAGCATGGCGCGCCGCTGTTCGGTGGGGCGTCCCAGTTTTGCAGTAACGACCTGGTGGGGCATAGGTAACACTCCTAAGCGGACGGATCAGGGGTGGGGCCGGCAGTGCTCTGGGGCGTGTCGCTTTCGGGGGTGGGGCGTGTCTCCGCCCTCGGGGGGGAGGGTGGTGGGGCGTCGGGCTTACGCAAATGGGCGGGGATGGTGATGCCCTTGGCCGTGAGTTGTTGCATGACCTCCTCGTAGGAGCGCTCGCCGAAGTTACGAATCTGCATCAACTGCTCGCGGGTGCGTTCCAGCAGTTCCCCCACTTTGCTGATACCCCCGCGGCGCAGGCAGTTGAGGGTGCGGGTGGAGAGGTCCAAACGCTCCACGGGCATATGGTAAATCTCTGGGGGCACTTGCACGATGGGGACAGCCCCATCCCCAGGGGTCTGAGCTGCCTGGGGAGCAAGAGTGAAGATGCTGAAGTGGTCGAGGAGTTTTTGTGAGGCCTTTTTGACCGCCTCCACTGGGGTGATGGTGCCGTCGGTCCACACCTCCAGGATGAGGCGCTCGTAGGTGAGGCGCTGGCCTATGCGGGACTGCTCCACCAGGTAGTTGACCTTGAAGACCGGGGAGAAGATGGCGTCTACGGCCAGAGTGCCGATGGGGAGACCTTGCCCCTGCTGGGCGGGGAGGTAGCCCACACCGGGCTCCACATTGAACTCTACCTCCAGGCTTCCCTCCGGCGACTCGATAGTGGCCAGGTAATGTTCGGGATTGACGATTTCCATATGGGCGGGGGCGATGATGTCGCCGGCGCAGACCTGGCCTGGGCCGTGCACGGCCAGATGCATCCTGCCCCCCTCGCCGGAAAGGCCCCGAATGCGAATCCCCTTCACATGCTGCAGGAAAGTGAGCACGTCCTCGCGGATGTGGGGCAGAGCGGTGAACTCGTGGGGCACATTGTTGATGCGTACCCAGGTTACCGCTAGCCCCGGCAGGGAGCGCAGGAGCACCCTGCGGAGGGGGTTACCCAGGGTGGGGCCATAGCCTTCCTCCAGGGGCTCCAGGATCAACTTGGCATAGGTATCTGTGGTATCCACCACCCGGAGGACAGGCCTCTGCCCTTCCGTTTTCTCTGGCTGACTGATGATGCTGGGAAAATCCACCGTAACCACACCTCCTCAGGCTCGTGATGCGTGCCCTCTAGTCATACCGTGAACCAGGGTGGTTTGAGTGGTATGTGTAGAAGGCTAGCGCGAGTAGAACTCCACAATTAGGCGGGTGTCAATCTGCACGTCCAGGTCCGCTGGCTGGGGGAGGGAGAGCACCTTGCCCGTGAGGTGCTCCCGCTCCAGGGAGAGCCAGGCGGGCACCGTGCGTTTCGGGCCGTTCTGGAGCAGGGCCTGGGCCAAGGGCATGCCACGACTGCTCTCGCGCCAGGTAACGGTGTCCCCGACTTTTACCAGGTACGAGGGGATGTCTATGGGTTTGCCGTTGACGAGGATATGGCCGTGGCGCACCAGTTGGCGGGCCTGGCGGCGGGAATCCGCAAATCCCAGGCGGAAGACCACGTTGTCCAGGCGACGCTCTAACAGGCGCAGAAGGGCCTGGCCGGTTTCCCCCTTTTGACGGCGGGCGGTCTCCACATATTTGCGGAACTGGCGCTCCAGCAAGCCATAGAGGTATTTGGCCTTCTGCTTCTCCCGCAGGCGCAGGCCGTAGTCGGAGAGCTTCCGCCGGCGGGCGATGTGCATGCCGGGGCTACGCCGCCGGCGCTCCACGGGGCATTTGGGGGTATAGCACTTGTCCCCCTTCAGGAACAGCTTTTCGCCGATTTGACGGCACAGGCGACAGACTGGCCCAGTGTAACGGCCCATAAGGAACTCCTCTCGTTGACTTTAGACGCGCCGGCGTTTGGGCGGACGGCATCCGTTGTGGGGGATAGGGGTAACGTCCCGGATGGCGGTCACGGTGAGGCCGGCGGCTTGCAGGGAGCGGATGGCCGCCTCGCGCCCGGGGCCGGGGCCTTTCACCCACACCTCTACTTGGCGCAGGCCGTGTTCCATCCCCTTACGGGCGGCGTCCTCGGCTGCCCGCTGGGCGGCGTAGGCTGTCCCCTTGCGGGAGCCTTGGAACCCCACCGTCCCTGCGCTCCCCCAAGCCAGCACATTCCCCTGCAGGTCGGTCAGGGTAACGATGGTGTTGTTAAAGGTGGCGTGGATATAGGCACGCCCCACCGGGACCACTTTGCGTTCGCGGCGACGACCTTTGGCTTGAGGCATAGTGAAGCACCCTCCGCACTGGACGAATGGTGGTTATTTCTTGGCCGTGGCACGGCGCCGACCGGCCACTGTCTTGCGGGGGCCCTTGCGGGTGCGGGCGTTGGTGCGGGTGCGTTGGGCGCGCACGGGCAGGCCCCGCTGGTGGCGCAAGCCCTGGTAGCAGCGGATTTCTATCTTGCGGCGGATGTTCATCTGCACCTCCCGCCGCAGGTTACCCTCCACCTTATAGTTCTTGTCAATGATGTCCCGGATGCGGGCCAACTGCTCTTCGGTGAGTTCCCGCACGCGGGGGTTGCCGGTGATCCCCGCCTGGCGCACGATGCGCTCCGCCAGGGTGGGGCCGATGCCATACAAGGCGCGTAAAGCAATGGTTACCCGTTTGTTGTCGGGGATATTGACGCCCGCCACAAGAGCCATATGCCCTCCTTGGCCCTAGCCCTGGCGCTGTTTGTGCTTGGGGTTGGAGCAGATGACCCGCACCACCCCCTTACGCCGAATGATTTTACACTTTTCGCAGCGCCGTTTCACCGACGGCTGGACTTCCATAGTGCTCCCTCGTTACTTGAAGCGGTAGGTAATCCGCCCGCGGGTGAGGTCGTAAGGAGACAACTCCACGAGCACTCGGTCGCCCGGCAGGATGCGGATGAAGTTCATGCGGATTTTGCCCGAGGCGTGGGCCAACACGGTGTGGCCGTTGGCCAGTTTCACCCGAAAGGTTACATTCGGGAGCGCCTCCTCCACGATACCCTCCACCTCTATCGTCTCTTTTTTGGCCATACCCTCTCCCACTCTAACGCCCATGATATCGTGTGATCACCTCGCATCCTGTAGCGGTAATGATAACGGTGTCTTCAAAGTGGGCGGACAGGGTGCCGTCGGCGGTTACCACTGTCCACCCGTCCTCTTGCACCCTGGTCAGGTAGGTGCCCATGTTCACCATGGGTTCGATGGCGATGGCCA
Organism: Dehalococcoidia bacterium; assembly: GCA_025060295.1. NCBI lineage: Bacteria > Bacillati > Chloroflexota > Dehalococcoidia > Dehalococcoidia bacterium. The sequence continues at coordinate 95,538 of JANXCH010000006.1, forward strand.
TGCCGGGCACCAGAAGCGGGCCCTCTCCGGGCTGGCCGTAGTTGGGAACGGCGGGGTCTTCGTGCAAAGCCCGACCGATGCCATGCCCCACATACTCCCGCACCACCGCATAGCCGCGGCTCTCCACATAGCGCTGGATGGCCGAGCCGATATCGCCGATGTGGGCACCCGGACGCGCCTGGCGAATGCCCACTTCCAGGGCAGTGCGGGTTACCTCTATAAGGGCGTGGACGCGGGGATGCACCTTCCCAACGGGGAAGGAGCGGGCAGCATCCGCATACATGCCGTCCACTATGGCCCCGGCGTCAATCTTCACCAGGTCGCCCTCCCGAATGATACGGTCGCCCGGGATGCCATGCACGATCTCCTCGTTCAGGGAGACGCAGATAACGGCGGGGAAGCCCCGATAGCCCAGGAAGGCGGGCTGTGCACCCGCCTGGCGAATCATCTGGGCGGCCAGGGCGTCCAGGTCACGGGTGCGCATCCCCGGGTGCAAGGCTTGGCCTAACCGCTCCAGCACCAACGCCACTACCTGCCCCGCACGGCGCATAGCCTGCTGTTCCTCCGGCGTTTTGAGGGTGATGCCGGAGGCGGAGGCCGCCACGCGGGCAGGGCGGTTCTTCACACGGGTGGGGCGGAGTGTCTGCATCTTGGGAGAACCGAGATACTATTATAGCAAGGACGGGGCGGAATCTCCACCGCTAGCGCGGGGCGGAGCTTTGAGGTGGCGCAGGAGCCAGTCTTTCAGCAAAGTGTGGAGGGCTGAGGCCGCCTCGCGCAGGCTGTGGCCCGCCCCCGGGAGCAGGACCAGCTCTTTAGGCTCCTTCGCCCAGGCATACACCCTGTGGGAGCAGGTGGGGGGAAGGTGAGTATCGGCCTCGCCGTGCACCAGGAGAAGGGGACGGGGTGACACCTGCCCTGCCCCCTGCGCTCCATAGGTCTGGGTGGAGAGGGCTACCACACAGACGGCGATATCGCTGAAGGGGGCAGCGGCGATGACCACCGCCCCGCCAAAGGAGTGGCCCACAAGGGCCGCCCGCAGAATACCCATCCCTTTTAGGAAGGTGAGGCCTGCCAGGGCATCCAAAACGCATTCGTGGAAAACACCGGGGTGTCGGTAGTCCAGACGCAGGGAGGCGATGCCGTGCTGGTGGGCCAACTGCTGGGCTAGAACCCGGTAGCATCCGTTGGCCGGGCCATCCACCCCGCCCCGCACGCCCCAGACCCACAGCACCCCCTCCTGCGCCCCCGGGACGGGGTGATAGATGCCCACGACGTCCCCCCGTGTGGTGTGGAGGACGAGCCCGCGCCCACCCTGGTCGGGAGGCGCAGGACGAAAGGTGAAACCCACCACCTGGATGGTGAGGATCGCCTCGCTGTCTTGGGCCGAGGGCATGCGCGTTGTGGGTTTTGTAGGGGATGGTTTCAGTGTAGCACAGTAAGGTTGCCAGGGGAGGGGAAACGCGCTACCATCGTGCACAGACCCAGCCAACGGGAGGGGGCTTATATGGAACAGGTGAGTGCGCCACCACGCACGGGTCTAGGGGCGGGGCGTGTCTTTTTGTTGGGCGGGCTGACTTTAGGGCACGCCATTATCCACTGGTATCAACAGTCCTTTGTCATCCTGTTGCCAGAGATCAAGCGCACCCTGGGGTTAGACCCGGTGCAGGTGGGTGCCCTCTCTAGCGTGCGGGCCATATCAGGGGGCGCGGCGAATCTGCCTGCTGGCTTCATCTCCGATCTGTTCCGACGGCAGGGGGCGTTGGTTCTGGCAGTGAGTATGGCGTGGATAGGGCTGGCGTATCTGCTGGTAGGTATCGCCCCGACGTATGCCCTCTTGTTACCAGCCGTGGCTTTGGTGGGGATGGGTGGGGCCATCTGGCACCCGCCGGCCATTGGGCTGTTGTCGCGCCGCTGGGCCGACCGTCGGGGTTTCGCGGTGGCCGTGCACGGGGTGGGGGGGAGCATCGGCGATACCCTGGCACCCCTGGCGGTAGGGATATTGTTACTCGTCTTTTTCTGGCGCAATCTCCTCCATTTCTATGCTATTCCAGCGGTGGTGTTGGCGTTGGGTGTGTGGTGGTTCCTACGCTCCGCCTATCAGGAGGGCGGGGAACGGCCCACGCTTCGAGGCTATTTTGGGGCCGCGGGGAAGGTGTTGACGAATAAGGTGATTCTGGTGCTTCTGGTGGTGGCAGGTGTGCGGGCTATGGGCCAGCAGGCCATCCTGACCTTCCTGCCCATTTATTTGCGGGAGGACTTCCAGTATTCCTCGGCCTTCGCCGGCCTCATGCTGAGCGTGCTCACCCTGATGGGGATAGCGTCCCAGCCGGCTTTGGGGTGGCTATCCGACCGCTTCGGGAGGAAGGCGGTGCTTGTGCCGGGGCTGGCGTTGCTGGCTCTCTTCGCCTTGCTGCTGGCGTGGGCACGGCCCGGCTGGGAACTGGTAAGTGTTGTGGTGATTTTGGGGCTATTCTTCTACGCTCTACAGGCCACCATCTTGGCGGCGGCCATGGACGCCACGGCGCAGGGTGCCGAGGCCACCTCCGTCAGCCTCATCTTTGGTGGAACTTTCATCTTCTCCTCGGTGTCGCCGGTCATCGCGGGGGCGGTCGCCAAGGCGTGGGGCATCACCAGCGTGTTCTACTATGCGGCGGCCCTGTATGTGCTGTGTGTGGTGTTGACCCTCCCCTTGCGCCTGCGGCGGGGAACATAGGGGCCATCGCTACGGGGAAAGGGCCGCCCGCAGGTGCTGGGCGACGATGGCGTCTTCGCCCTCCCGCAGGGTGTGCACCGCGATGAGGAGGTTATTTCCCTCGGCACGGATGCGGATGCTGGGATTGCCCTGGCGCAGGGCCTGCTGCACAGCAACGGCCGTCTTCCCCAGAGGCTGTTCGTTCAGGGTTACCATCAGGCGCATCCAGGGCCCTTGGCGCTCCCAGAGGCGTTGGGTGGTAATGTGAGGGATGCCCTCCAACGCCTGCAGTATGGTGTGGATGCGTCGCTCCTGCTGGGCGAACCGCTCCTCGTGGTTCATTTGGAACCACTCCTGCAGAGCTACCACGGTGGCCACCACCTCTTGGCGGTCCACCTTGTAGCCCCGTCCGATAGCGTGGTTATCGTGGGTTTCATAGGCGATAAAGTTGTTGAGGGTGGCTGCCTCCACTGCCCCCTTCTTGCCGCACAGCACCCCTGTGGAATGGGTGGAGCCGAAGTATTTGGCTCCGAAGCACACCAGATCGGCCCCGCTCTGGCAGAGCCAGCGCATGCGCTCCAGCGGATAGACCTCTGCGGCGGCGTCGATCAGAACGGCCACTCCCCGGCGGTGCGCGATACTCACCACTTGGGGGATAGGGAGGATTCCCGGGTCGCCCTCCATGCGCGCCAGGTAGAGGATGCCGGCCGTGCGGGGGCCGATGGCCCGCTCCAACTGGTCGGGGGTGGTGCCTTGCTCGTCCCCCACCTCCACCAGCTGTCCCCCGGGCACCGTGACACAGCGGTCGTAGTGATAGCGCATGCGCTTCTGGATGAGGAACTCGTTGTTCATCCCTGTGGTGTCGGGCAGGCGGGCGATGCGGGCGGGGTCGGTGCCGGTCATGATGCCGGCTGCCCCCAGCACCAGGGCGGCATAGCACCCTGAGGTAACCAGAGCCGCCTCGGCCCCCAGAATGCGGGCGATAACCTGTCCCGACTTCGTCAGCAGTTCCTCCATATCCACGAAGGACTCGTTGGCCTCCTCCATTGCGGCCAGCACCCGGGGACTGAGCATGGATCCGCCGAGAATGGTCATGCTCCCGGCGGCGTTAATGACCCGACGGACGCCCAATGCCTCGTAAATACCTGCGGTCTGCCTGGCGCACATGCCTACCCCCCTTCTCAACTGGGGCGATTATAGGAGGGGCCTTTAGGGAGGTCAAGACGCTCGCCAATAAGCACTATGCTCTGCTGCACGGCAGTGGTAACCTGGGGGCCAGAGGGGCTAAAGAATACATCTATCTCCGAGCGCACGCCAAACTCCGGGAGGTAGATGCCCGGCTCAATGGTGAAGCCGATCCCAGGGATGATGCAACGGGTGTCCCGTGTTTCCCAGGAATCCAGGTTGACGGCGTCCCCGTGCACCGTGCGCCCCAGACTATGTCCCAGGCGATGGGTGAAGTACTTGCCATAACCTGCCTGGGCGATCAGGCGGCGGGCGACCCTGTCCACCTGCCATCCCTGGAGCACCCGCCCCTTTTCCCACGCCTTCTGAAGTGCGGAGAGGGCCGCATCCCGCGCCTGGCAGACGACGCGGAACACCTCTTGCTGCCGGGGAGGGGCTTCAGGGCCAGCGTATCCCACCCATGTGATGTCGGCATAGATGGTGTCTTCCCCCTTCAGACGCCCCCATAGGTCTATAAGCACCCAGTCGCCGCGGCGCACGGGTGCCGCTGCGGAGGGGGTCGGCTCGTAGTGGGGGTCGCTGGAGTGGGCGTTGACAGCCACGATGGGGCCTTCGGGGCTTTCCAGCCCCAGGTCGGCGAAGCGTGTGCGGATGAACTGGGCCGTGTCCCACTCGGTCAAGGCCCCCGACAGGTCCTGCCCCAGGAAGGCGAACGCCTCCAGAACGATGGCCGACAGCAAGCAGGCTGCCTCCCGGTGGGACTGCTCCTGGGCGGGCGTCCAGAGGAGGGCGGACTCCTGGAACAGGTCGCCCGAGGGGAGCACCTGCAGTCCCCATCCCCGCACCAGTTCCACTGTCCCCGCGTCCACTCGCCCCACCCGCGGGAGGGCCCCCTGGGGGCTATATTCCATAGCCACACGCTGCAGTCCCGTGAGCCATCGGCGCAGATGGCGGAGCATCTGGGCACGGTTGGCGAACACGGTGAGGGGCAATCCCAGGCTCCGGAACTTGCCGGCATCTACGGCGTGCACTAACAGGCGGGGCTGACCACGCGCTGGGACGAACAGCCAGCAGGGGCGGGTTACCATGCCCAGTTTGCCGACGACCGCCCAAAACACGGGGTTGGCCCCCAGGTAGTCGTAGAGGAGCCAGGCGTCCACACGGTGGCGGCGCAGCCACCCTTGGGCCTTCTCCACGGTGGACAACATAGTGGTTTCTCTCTGTCGGTGCTATGGTAGCCCACTTTCTTCCCGATGGCAACGGCGAGGGGAGGAACAGGGCTGACTTGCGCCAGGCACGGGGATATAATGAGACTAAAACCCCCTGATTGTGCAGGGGAACTCCTTGTACCTTTGCAGAGAGAGTGCACACCGTGACACGCCGGCACCGGGCCTGCGGGGCTCGGGGCGTGGGGGGTGAGCCTGTGCAGAGGGGAGCAGAGCACCAGCGGGAGGCATGGGAACTGTTCCAGAGGGGCTACGCACTCCAAAAGCAGGGGCGCTTGGAGGAGGCGGTGCGCGCCTACCAACGTTCCTTGGACATTTACCCAACGGCGGAAGCCTATACCTTCCTAGGCTGGGCACTCTCCCACATGGGCCGTTTGGAGGAGGCCATTGAGTATTGCCGGAAGGCCATCGCCTTAGACCCGGACTACGGCAATCCCTATAACGATATCGGGGCGTACCTGATTGAACTGGGGCGGTTAGACGAGGCGATTCCCTGGCTGGAACAGGCCTTGCGTGCCAAACGCTACGACCACTACTGCTTCCCCTGGATGAACCTGGGGCGCATTTGGGAGCGCAAAGGGCTGTGGTATCGGGCGCTGGAATGTTATAAGAATGCTCTCCAGTGCGACCCCCACTACCAGCCCGCCGCCCGGGCCCTGGCCCGTCTGCGGGGCCTGTTGAACTAACCCCGCCTCCACCGGGGACACACACCCGAGGGTGTGGTATATTCGGCAGGGGAGGTCTACCCATGAGCATCGGTATCGAGTCCTTGGACGCTGTGATTCCTGTGGCGGAGGAGGTGGCACGGACGGCGCGCCGCCTGCGGGGGTGTCGGGAGTGCGAAATTCGCCTGGGGGCGTGGGAGGTGCGCACCTGCACCGCCGAGAACGGCGTGGAAAAGGTCAGCACCGCCGACTGCCACATGGGGCTGGGGGTGCGGGTGGTGGCCGAGAACGGCTCCATAGCCGCAGGTTTCTGCGGCAGGGTGCTGGGGGGAGCCGATCTGTCCCGTAGCATGCAGGTGCTGCAGGATGCGGTTCGTCACGCCCACGCGCGCGCCGTTGCCAACGCCCGGGAAAAACACCGTGTCGCCACCCTTTATGGATCCCTGGGGGCGAGTTTCACGCCTTTGGCGTTGCTGCCGGCCCCTGTGGTGCGGACGCGCATTCCCCCCGTGTTTCGGATAGACCCCCGCTCTGTGCCCTTGGAGGAGGTGGTGCGTCTGGTCACCCGGGCCTCCCGGGCAGCGGCGGGCGTCAGCCCACAGGTGGCTTTCAACACCGTCATCGGAACGACGGCTTTGGTGCGGGATGTGTTTGTGAGCGCCGCCGGCTCGTCGATTGACCGCATCTATGCCTTATCGGAGGGCCTGGTGTTCGTGGCCTCTCGGGGGGAGACGGGCCCCCTGGACCTTTACGATTTCACTGGCCATCAGAGGGGTTGGGAGGTGCTCACCGAAGGCTACCGCAACGCCCATATCCATTTGGAGCCGCTGGAGGAGTTCGCCCGCCGCCTGGCTTCTACGGCGGTGGAAGTCTCCAATGCCCCCCACTTGCGCCCGCCCGAGGGGGAGGTGGTGGTGGTAACCGATCCCCACTTCAACGCCCTGGTGTGCCACGAGGTGGTGGGGCATCCCTCGGAACTGGACCGGGCTTTCAAAATGGAGACGGCGTACGCAGGGCGCTCCTGGCTGTTCAAAGACCTGCAGGAGAACATGCTGGGCAAGCAGGTCGCTTCGCCGTTGGTGAGCGTAGTGTCGGACCCGACGATGGAGGGGTTTGGCTCGTATCCCTATGACCACGAGGGCACTCCCGCCCGGCGGGTCTACAACATCCGAAATGGCATTTACACCGAGTTCCTCTCCAGCCGGCAAACGGCAGCCCTCCTGGGCTTGGAAAGCAACGGACACTATGTGGCTACCGAGCCTTTCCGTGTGCCCCTTATTCGCATGTCCAACACGGCTTTCCTGGGAGGGGACCGGGATCCTCAGGACATCATCGGCGACGTGGAGCGGGGGTGGTATGTGGTGGGGCACCGCATCCCCTCGGTGGCCGAGAGCCGGGAGAACTTCCGCATCTCGGCGGTGAAGGTGTATGAAATCCGCAACGGTCAGATAGGGCAACTCTATCGGGACGGAGCGGTCATGGCCGATACTCGCGACTTTTTTATGCACATTGACGCGGTGGGGAACGACTTCCGCCTGTTCCCCATCCCCAACTGCGGGAAGGGGCAGCCCATGCAGGCCAAGCGGATGAGCAACGGGGGCCCCACCCTGCGCTCGGTGGCCCGTCTGACGGGAACTTCCCGCTGACCCTCGCAGTGCATTGGAAGGAGAGTGGGTTATGATCCCCCTGGCAACTTTGAAGCGGACGGTGCAGGAGGGGCTGGCTTACCTGCACGCTCAGCCCGATGTGCAGGAGGCGGAGGTGTTTGCCGCCTCCAATGGCGCTTTGTTCGCCCGCCTTAACTACACCTCCCACCTGCCCTGCAACGGGGTGGAGGAGCCCAAGTCCCAAGAGTCCTATGGGGTGGCGGTGCGGATCCTGTTCCGAGGGGAGGGGGGTCTCCGCTACGGCGCAGGCTCGGAGCCGAGCGACCTGTCTCTGGAGGGGGTGAAGCGGGCCCTACAGAAGGCGCGGCGGGCAGCCGTGTTGGACCCCGACCGCACCTCCCTCCCTCGTCCCACGGGGGAGAGGCGTCGCCTGCGCCGGTACCACGACCCTTTGGTGATGCGCATGCGCGATGACGATTTGGTGCGGGTCGGGTGGACGGCTGTGGAGGGGGCACTGGGAGCATTCCAGTCGGCCGAGGATCTGGTGTCCTTAGTGGAGCGCCCCGACCAGTTGCCCCGCCTGGGCCTCATTCTGGGGGGGGATGTTACCGTCTTGCAGGAGCGCATCGCCGTCGGCTCCACCCATATCCCCGTGGATACGGACCAGTCCACCCTGGTGATGGCCTTCTTGACGAGTATGGTGGAGGCACGGGTCAGCAAAGGCTCGGCGTGGATGGTGGGAACTCGCCTGACCGACTTTTCCCCTGAGCCCGGGGCGGAATGCGCCCGTAACGCCGTCCGCGCGATGGACGGGGTGCGGGTGCCCGATGGGGAATATGCGTGTGTGCTCGGCCCCCAGGCTGTTACCGACCTGCTCAACCACATTATCCTCCCCAGCCTGAACCTGGGGGTCTTTTATGCGGGGGCGTCGGCCTTCCAGGGGAAGATGCTCCAGCCCATTGCCTCGCCCCTGCTGGATATGTGGGACGACGGCGCGGCGCCGGGCTTGGCGGGGAGCAAGGGTATCACCTGCGAGGGTCTCCCTACCGGGCGCACCGATTTGGTGCGGCAGGGGCGCTTGGTGGGCCTGCTGACCGACTACTATCGTAGTCAGCAAATCCTGCGCGACCCCCAGGCTCGGGCTAAGTTAGGTGTTGACCCCGCACAGGTGCGGGATGGGCTGGTGCCCCGCAACGGCTTCCGCTTCTTCTTCGGCGGGGGACGCCACCCTGAGGCGCCCGTGGGCATTTTCGGCACCAATGTGATCATCTCCACCAGCCAGCCCTGTACCCACGAGGAGCTGCTCCGCCGGGTAGGCAACGGCCTCTACATCGGGCGCATCTGGTATACCTACCCCATCAACGGGCTGGCGGCGGGCGACTTTACGTGCACAATAGTGGGGGACTCGTACCTGATAAAGGACGGGCGATTGGATAAGCCTATCAAGCCCAACACGGTGCGCATCAACGACAGCATCCATCGTGTCTTGCGGGGGATTATCGGCATCGGGGACAAGCCGCGGGGCACCCTCGTGTGGGCGGCCGATAGCATTATGTATGTGCCGGAGGTGGCCGTCCAGCGCCTTCAGGTGCGAGAGATTGCCGGCTTCATCGAGACGGTCTACCCGACGCGAGAGTGAAAGGGGGAGCGGCGTAGGGGTGGTCTCTTGGCCCGTGGGGGATACGAGAAGGGGCCTGGGATTGCCAGGCCCCTTTGGTCTTGCTAGCCGGATACTGGGCCAGCCCCCAGGCCGGGCTGGGTCATCTTCTCGGGGTCTAGGATTTTCCGCAGGTCCTCTTCGGTGAGGGTGGTGCGCTCCCGGGCCACCTCCCGAATCGTCTTTCCCGTGCGGGCGGCCTCTTTGGCGATGTCGGCGGCCTTATCGTAGCCGATGACGGGTGCCAGGGCGGTGGCCAGCATGAGACCCTTTTCTACCATCTCGGGACCTTTGGAGGTGGCCTTGAGGCCCTTGACGCACTGCTCGGTGAAGTTGCGGGATGCGGAGGCCAGAAGGGAAACGGACTCCAGCAGGTTGCGGGCGGCTAGGGGCATCATCAGGTTCAACTCCAAGTAACTGCCCAGGTTGGCCATCACCAGAGCAGTGTCGTTGGCCACCACCTGCCCGCACACCTGAATGAGGGACTCGGCGATGACGGGGTTGACCTTACCGGGCATGATGGAACTGCCAGGCTGGACCTCGGGTAGGAGCAATTCCCCGAGCCCCGCCCGCGGCCCTGATCCTAGCCAACGGATGTCGTTGGCTATCTTATGGAGGCTCAGGGCTACGGTGCGCACGGCGCCTCCCGCCGCCACCACATTGTCCAAGGTGGCCTGGGCCTGGAAGTGGTTATCCGTCTCGCGGATGGGGTAGCCGACCACTAGTGAGAGAAGGGTGCACACCTTGCCCGCAAACTGGGGATGGGTGTTCACCCCCGTTCCGACGGCGGTGCCCCCCAGGGCCACCTCTGCCAGCTCCTCCATGGCCCCCCGTAGGCGGCGGATACCCCGCTCCACCTGGCCGGCATAGCCTAGGAACTCCTGTCCCAGGCGAATGGGGGTGGCATCTTGAAGATGGGTGCGTCCCGTCTTGATGATGGGCCAGAACTCCTGGGACTTGGCCAGCAGGGCTTGGTGGAGCCCCTCCAGGGCGGGGATGAGGTCATCCTTGATGGCCATAAGGGACGAGAGGTGGATGGCGGTGGGGATCACATCGTTGGAGGACTGTCCCAGGTTGACGTGGTCGTTGGGGTGCACCTTGCGGGAGCCTCGGGGCAGGCCCAGCAGCTCGCCGGCGCGGTTGGCGATGACCTCGTTGGCGTTCATGTTGGTGGAGGTGCCCGAGCCGGTCTGGAAAATGTCCACCACAAACTGGTCGTCCCATCGCCCCTCCGCCACCTCCCAAGCTGATTGGACGATGGCGTTGCCGATGGAGGGGTCTAGCAGGCCCAGTTCCATATTCGCTTTGGCGGCTGCCCATTTGATGAGGCCTAGGGCGCGGATGAACCGCCGGGGGAAGCGCTGTCCGCTAATGGGGAAGTTGAGCACGGCCCGTTGAGTGGATGCTCCGTAGTAAGCATCGGCGGGCACCTCCATGGGGCCCATCGAATCCCGCTCTATGCGCGTGGGGCGGGCTACCGTCATCCTTCACCTCCCTTGCGGAGTACACCTTCCCTTATCTTACCCCTTCTGTGGTGGGATGGGGAGGGCGAAGAAATGGGGGGTTGCTTGTAGGGGTTGCCTGAGGCGTCCCTGCACGCTACCATAGGACAGTCGGAGCAGCGGATGGAGACAGTTGCGGCGTCTTTAGGGGGAAGCCTGGCGGCTCTCACCGAGCCTGCCTTGCTGGACTGGGGAGAGGGGGCCCTGCGCCGCCGGGTGGAGGAGGTGCTGGCCCGTCTGACAGGGGCGCGCAGAGTGTGGTTCGTCGCCCCAGGGGACTCCCCTCCGGCAGACGCTTACGCCCTCACCTTAGAGGTGCACGGACAGGCGCTGGGTTGGCTGGTTCTGGAGGGGGTGAGTGCCCTTGCCCCCTCTATTCGGGAGGAGGTTCGGGCAGTGGCGCTGGTGGGGCTTGCCCTTCTACGGGCCGTCCAGGCTCTGCACCGGGAAGAGCGTCTGCAGCGCGAGGCGCGCGCCCGCCAGCGTCGCCTTCAGGCTATCATAGACGCCATCCCCGAGGCCCTGGTCATCGTGCGGGCACCCACGGCCCACATCACTATGGCTAATCGCTGGGCACGCCACATGCTGGGAACAACGGAGGATGGGCGTCTTTCCATCGGCTCACTTTATGACCTACGCCTTTTCACGCCCGAGGGGGTGCCTCTGCCCTTTGACCAACGCCCCGTTACCCGCTGTTGGCGGGGGGAGGTGTGTGAGGGGTTGGAGGTGCTGTTGGAGGTGCGGCCAGGGCAGCGCATCCCTCTGCTGGTGAACGCTGCCCCTTTGACCAACGAGCAGGGGCAGGTTACCGGGGCGGTGGTGGTGTGGCAGGACATCAGCCGCCTCAAGCGGATGGAGCGCTTGCGCTCGGACTTCCTGTCCATGGTGAGCCACGACCTGCGCACACCCCTGGCCAGCATTAAGACCGCTATCTCCGCTTTGCGCACCGCCCCCGCTCTGGAGCCTGCGGCGACGGCCGAGTTGTTCCAGGCCATAGACGAGGAGACGGAGCGCCTGGTGCGCATGGTCAACGACTTGCTGGACCTGTCTCGCCTGGAGGCCGGGGCCTTGCCCATGGAGCCCGAGGAGTGTGGACTGGGGGACATCGTCCAGCAGGCGGTGCGGGAGGTGGAGCGGTCGGGACTGACGCAGGGGCGGACCCTGCAGGTAGACATCCCTCCCACCCTTCCGTCCCTATGGGCCGATGTCTCCCATATCCAGCGGGTGGTGGTGAACCTCCTGGTGAATGCTTTGGCGCATACACCGGCCTCTAGCCCTGTGCGCCTCTCGGCATATCACGATGACCGCCGCAACGAGGTCGTGGTGTGTGTGGCCGATCAAGGGCCGGGCATCCCTCCCGAAGACCTCCCCCACCTGTTTGAGCGTTTCTACCGTTCCCCCCACAAAAGCGGTCGGGGGTATGGCATCGGGCTGGGGTTGGCCATCTGCAAGGCGTTGGTAGAACTGCACGGGGGGCGTATTTGGGCTGAGAGCGCCTTAGGGCAGGGTTCTACCTTTTATTTTGCCCTTCCCCTTGCCAAAACGGATGCCCAGAGGTAACCGTGCAGTCTCCCAAGCCGTATCGCATCCTGGTGGTGGAGGACGACGCCCGCCTATGCCGTTTCCTGGCAGACCTGTTGCGTCGCCAGGACTATCAGGTGGAGAGCGCCACGGACGGCCTGCAGGCCCTCCAACAGGCCGAGGTTTTTCAGCCCCATCTGGTCCTACTGGATTTGCTTTTGCCGAATCTGAACGGCTTGGAGGTCCTCCACCGCCTGCGCCAGTGGAGCAACGCCGTGGTGCTGGTTCTCTCTGGGCGGGGGGAAGAGGCCCTTAAGGTGCGGGCGCTCGACCTGGGGGCCGACGATTACCTGACCAAGCCCTTCAGTCCGCCAGAACTTTTGGCCCGTGTGCGGGCGCTCCTGCGCCGAGCAGAGCACTCCCCATCACTGACCACTCCTCACCCTGTTCTCACGTTCGGGGATCTCACTATAGACCTCTCGGCCCGTATCGTGAAGCGCAGCGGCCAGGAGGTGCCCCTCACCAGGACCGAGTTCGCCCTCCTGCAAGTCCTCGTGGCCAATGCGGGGAAGGTGCTCACCCATAAGGAACTGCTCCAGCAGGTGTGGGGACCTGAATACGGTCAGGAGACCGAATACCTACGCACCTTCATTAAGCAACTGCGGCGCAAACTGGAGCCTGATCCCGCTCGCCCCCGCTACATTGTGACCCAAGCAGGGGTGGGGTATCGCTTTCAGCCCCCAGGCAACGCCGAGAGCAGGTGAAACGATTTTCTTCACGCTTTTTTCACACCGGCGCTCATTTCTTTCACGCCCGTTTCACACGCCTGGATTACCTTAGGTTGTGGTTGAGGGTAGTCAGAGGAGGGACAGGTATGGGGCTCCCCCTCACGGTTCTCCTGGTGGAGGACGACCCTACTCTGCTCCGCACTTTGCAGGTGGCCCTGGGGGCCCGGGGGTACCGGGTTCTCACGGCGCAGTGTGTGCGCGAAGGGCTGGCTGTGGTGATGGGAGCGACGAGTGTGGATGCGATGGTGATAGACCTGCGCCTGCCCGACGGGTTGGGATGGGACTTGGTGGAGCGCCTACGCCAAATTGGGCGTATACCCCCTCCCGCCGTGCTCATTAGTGCCTCTACCCTTTCCCGACGAGAGGTGCGGGAGCACGGTCTGGAGGGCTACCTGCCCAAACCGTTCAGTGTGGATCATTTGGTGGAGATGGTCTCCCTGGCCCTGAAAAGGGCCGGTCGGGGACTACCCTCCACCCGCAAGGAGGTGCTACTATGATCTGGTTCCGCGCATGCCCACGCTGCCATGGGGATCTGCGGGAGGTGGTGGATCAGTGGGGTAGAACGGTGCTCTGCCTGCAGTGCGGGTATGAGCTGACCCCCGCTCAGGAGGCCCGTTTGCGCTTGGAGACCGTCGCGCGCAAGGGGCAGGGGACGCATCGGGACCTGGTAGCCACGGGGCGATAAGCCCGCCCCAACGGGAGGCACACCGTGAAGACCATTCTTGTCGCCTTGGACGGCTCCCCTATTGCCGAGCAGGTCCTTCCCTGGGCGCGTCTTTTGGGGGAACGGCTCCCCGCTCGGTTAATCCTGTTCACGGCGGTGCCTCCCCTAACCCCAGAGGTCCGACAGGCCTATGCTCACCTGCGCTTGCCCCTAGAGGCGGCGGTGCATGTGGCCCGGGCGGAGGAGTACCTTTCCCTGACCGCCCGCCCCCTGCGGGAGGTGGGTTTGGAGGTGTTCATCAAGGCTCAGGAGGGCGAGCCGGTTAGCCAAATCCTTGCCTATGCCCAAGAGGTACATGCCGATTTCATCGCCCTGACCACCCATGGACGCACCGGGTTGACCCGCCTGATGCTGGGGAGTGTGGCCGACCGTCTCGTGCGCACTGCGTCTATCCCCCTTCTGTTGGTGAAGGCCCGTCCTCCCACGGCGCGGCCGACACCCCCCCAGGTGCAGAGCGTCCTTGTCCCCTTGGATGGCTCCCCTTTGGCGGAGACGGTTCTGCCCCTGGCCCTCGACCTGGCCACCGCTTTACAGACGGAGGTGATTCTGGCGCGCGTGGTCAGCACCCCTGCCGTGGTCAGCATGTGGCCCGAGGCGTCCTCGTACGTGACGGAGACTCTGGAGGCGTTGCGCCAGGAGGCTTTGGCTTATCTCTCCACCCATCAGACGCGTCTGCAGGCTCAGGGGCATAGGGTGCGGGTGGAGGTGCGGGAGGGCCAACCAGCGGAGGAGCTGGTGGCTCTGGCCCGCCGCCATAAGTCCCTGGTGGTCATGGCAACCCACGGCTACGGGGGGGCGCGGCGTTTGCTCCTGGGGAGCGTGGCCCAGCGGGTCGTGCTCACCCTGGGGGGGCCGGTTGTGGTCGTGCGCCCCAAGGAGGCCTAGCCTGTGGAGTTCCTGGTGCACGTGCTGGTCAGTTTGAAGCCTACGGTCAATGACCCTCAAGGTGTCACGGTGCAGAGTGCCCTGCAAGCCCTGGGCTTTTCAGGCGTGCGGCGGGTGCGGGTGGGCAAATACCTGGAGGTGCACCTGCAGGCGGAGAGCCTCCAGGATGCCCAGCGCCAGGCGGAGGAGATGTGCCGGCGCCTTCTGGCCAACCCCGTGATAGAGCAGTTCCAGTTCACGGTGCGCGAGGCCAGTCCTGCTGCCTAGCCTCCCAACTCTGGCCAAAAGCGCTCCTCGCGCCAGGGGTCACCCCGCATGTGGTAGCCCCGCTGTTCCCAGAAGCCGGGCTCCTCGCGATCCGTGAACTCTAACCCGTTGACCCACTTGGCGCTCTTCCAGGCGTAGAGGTGGGGCACCACCAGGCGCAAAGGCCCCCCGTGCTCGGGGGCGAGGGGTTTGCCGTCGTGGCGGTCGGCGAACAGGGTGGTCTCGGCCAGCAGGTCCTCCAGGAGCAGGTTGGTGGTGTACCCCCCGTAGCAGTGGACCATCACAAAGCGGGCTTCGGGCTTGGGACGGGCCAACTCGACCAGGGTGCGGGCTTGCACGCCCTCCCAAAGGTTGTCCAGACGGCTCCACTGGGTGACGCAATGGAAATCGGCCGTAACCGCCACTCGGGGTAAGGACTGAAACTGGGGCCAGGTCAGTTCTTGCGCGTGCTCCACCAGCCCGAACACACGGAAGCGCCACAGGGAGAGGTCGATACGGGGCGTGGGACCGTAAGTAAGAACAGGGAACTTGGTCGTGACGAACTGCCCCGGCGGCACCTTTAGGTGTGGGGGCAATTCTTGCCGAATTGTCTTCGGTGGACGCGGCGCACGCGGCTCGTTCACGGTTTCCCCTCCCCTGGAGCTGGTTCTATCCTAACCCTTCCCGTGGGCGGGTGTCAAAAGGGGGTGAAGGGGTTTCCTTGCCCCCGTTTGCCCAGGGGATTATACTCACCCGTGAAGGTCGTGAGAGGGAGACGCGTCTATGCCTGTAGACCCCAAAGTGGTGGAGCGCATAGAGTGGCTTCGGAAAGAGATTCACTACCATAACTACCGCTACTATGTGCTGGACTCCCCGGTGATCAGCGATGCGGAATATGACGCCCTGATGCGGGAGTTGCGGGACCTGGAGGCGCGCTACCCTGAACTGGTTACCCCTGATTCGCCCACCCAACGGGTGGGTGCCCCTCCCGCCGAGGGCTTCGCCGAGGTGGTGCATCGCCAGCCTATGCTTTCTTTGGCCAACGCCTTCAATGAGGAGGAGTTTCGGGCGTGGTATGAGCGGGTGCGCCGCCTTCTGGAGGGGGAGCCCTTCGCTATGACCTGTGAGATGAAGGTGGATGGTTTGGCTGTGTCGTTAACTTATGAAAACGGGAGTTTGACCAAAGGGGCAACCCGGGGTGATGGCTACCGCGGCGAAGATGTTACCAACAACTTGAAGACCATCAAGAGCATCCCCTTGCGTCTGCTGAAACCTGGTCCCGCTGTGATGGAGGTGCGGGGCGAGGTGTATATGTCCAAGGAGGCCTTCCATCGCCTCAATCAAGAGCGGGCCGCCGAGGGCCAGCCCCTGTTCGCCAATCCCCGCAACGCCGCCGCCGGCTCCGTGCGTCAACTGGATTCGTCCATCACCGCTCGGCGCCGTCTAGATATTTGGGTGTATGGCATTGGTGCTGTGGAGGGCGGGAGTCATCCCCCCACCCAGTGGGAGACTCTATTGTGGCTGAAGGATCTGGGGTTCCGCACTAACCCCTACACCCGCCGGGTTACCACGCCTCAAGAGGTGGTGGATTACTACCGGGAGTGGCTGGAGAAGCACCACGACCTGCCTTACGAGACCGATGGTGTAGTAGTGAAGGTGGACACCCTTGCTTTGTGGGAGCGGTTGGGAGTGGTGGGGCGGGAGCCACGCTGGGCGATCGCCTACAAGTGGCCCGCCACCCAGGCCACCACGCGTCTCCTGTCCATCGGCATCAATGTGGGGCGCACGGGGCGTCTCAACCCCTACGCAGTTCTCGAGCCGGTGCAGGTGGGGGGTGTGACCGTCTCCAAGGCGACCCTCCACAACGAGGATTACATCAAGAAGCGGGACATCCGCATTGGGGACTGGGTGATTGTGGAACGGGCGGGGGAGGTGATCCCCCAGGTGGTGGCTCCCATCCCGGCGCGCCGCACCGGCCAAGAGCGGGAGTTCCAGATGCCCACGACCTGCCCCGAGTGTGGGGCGGGGGTGGTGCGCCCGCAGGGGGAGGCCTTCGCCTTCTGCACCAACGCCTCCTGCCCCGCTCAGTTCGTGGAGCGTCTCATCCACTTTGCGCGAGTGATGGAGATTGATGGGTTGGGGGTGCAATGGTGCCGCGCCTTTGTAGAGGCCGGCTTAGTGAAGGATGTGGCGGACCTCTATCGCTTGACCAAAGATGACCTGTTGAAACTGGAGCGCATGGGAGATAAACTGGCTAGCAATATTCTGAGCAGCATCCACAAGAGTAAGGACCGCCCCCTCTCCCAGGTGTTGGTGGCCTTGGGCATTTATCACGTGGGCACCGTAACGGCTCAGCAGATCGCCGCCACGTTCCGCACGATGGAGCGTCTCCTTTCGGCCAGTGTGGACGACCTGCTGGCTATCCAGGGCATCGGCCCCGAAACGGCGCACAGTGTGGTGGCCTTTTTCCAGGAGGCGCACAACCGCAGGCTGATAGCCAAGTTAAAAGAGGTGGGGGTGCGGATGGAAGAGGGAGAGCCGACCTCGGTTGGTGCTGGCCTGCCCCTGGCGGGCAAAATATTCTGCTTCACAGGCACCCTTTCCTCTATGACCCGCTCCCAGGCCGAGGCACGGGTGAAGGCCCTGGGCGGCATTCCCACCGATACGGTAACCAGGAAGACGACCTATCTGGTGGTGGGAGCCGACCCCGGGGAGACCAAAATGACCCAGGCCCGCAAGTTTGGCACCACCCTTCTCACGGAAGAGGAGTTCTTGACCCTTATCGGCTCAGATAAGGGAGGTTAGGATGGAGTTACCCGTCATCGGATCAGCAGTGGCCCACGGACCCCTGGTGCGGGAGGCGGTGTGGGAGGGGATTGTGTACCCTGGCGAGGTATGGGCTGTGCGTCAGTGGGAGGAGGCTGTGGCTCGCCCGTTGCCCCGCGGGCGCTTCTTCCGAGTGGTCTTCTGTCTAACTCCCCTCGGTGCGTATCTACCCTCCTCTGTCCCCCCCGGGGTGGCGGTGTGTTGGCCGGAGCGCCCCGTGGAGTCGGCTTTGTACCGCCTGCACCGCCAGGTGCGCGTAGTGCGGGAGGCTCGGGCCCGTTACCTGGAGAGTTTGACCGCCCCCAACGAGATAGATGCCAAGGAGCGCGATGTGCGTCTTACCATGCTCCGGGAACTCTCAGCCCTTTACCAACGCGGGGGGGTATGGCCCGCTTCCCTCGAGGGTGCGCAGGTGTTCCGCATCCCTGACCCTGAGGGGTGGGTGCAGGCTCTGGCGAGCGCTTTGTTACAGCGCTGGGGCGAGGCCCTATGGGATGGGAGGGGGTGGTCCCGTCCCTTGCGCTCGGCAGACGCTCCCCTCCTGTGGGAGGCCCTCCTCTCCCCCTGGCCGACGGCGGCGGCGCTGGAGGTGTTAGAGGTGTTTGGGCCGGGGCTGGGTGTGGAGCGGGGTGCACCCCCCCAGAGGGACGGGGTTATGGCCTTGCTCCGTGAAGCAGAAGCCCCCTCCGCACCAGACCTGCTTCCCCTTTTCATCCGCTGGGAGCAAGAGCGGGGAGTGCCCTGGTGGTTGGGGTGGATATGGGTGGGGGCCCTCCTCGCCTTCGGATGGCCGCCTCGCAGCCTGCGTTTGCAGAGCACACGCTCCGTTGTTTTGGCTCAGGGACGGCGGGCTGAACTCTCCCGCCTGACCCCAGCCCTGGTGCGAGAGGTGGTGTGGAATGAGGGATTGGTGGAAGCGCTCGGCCGGCTGGAGGGTCTGGGCACCCCCTCAGCAGAAGAGGTGGTGGCTCATATGGGGCCCCTTCTGGAGGCTAACGGCGTCTCGCTGGCCCCACTCTTGCCTGAGGAGGGGGTGCGGGCACTGGAGGGGGCGCTGACTGCCCTGCGGGCGCGCCTTTTGCGCCTGGAGCGGAGCCTGGAAGAGGTGCGGTCCGTGTGGACCCCCACTTCTGCCCAGCAGGACGCGGTCGCCCTTTTGGGGCGGGTGGCTCAAACAGACCCGGCGGGGGTGTATACCTTCCTCCAAGAGGAGCGTCTCGGCCCGATGCGATTGCGGGAGGCGCTCCGGGAAGTGGAGAGTGTAGAGACCGCCCTTGCGGTGGTGCAAGAGGCCCGTCACGCTCAGGCCTTTTTGGAGCAAGCTGTCCTTCCCCCGGAGTATGCCGAGATGGCCCTGGAGAGGCAGCTCCTGGTGATCCAAATAGGGGATATACCGGGTTTGGCCCAGGCTCCCCACCGCTGGGCGCAGGTGCGGGAGGCTTTCCAACGGTTCCAGGCGCGGTATCGCTCCCTTTACAGGGAGTACCACAAGGAGATGCGCCAGCGGATGCGGGAGACCGGAGAGCATCTGCGCCTTCTGGGGACGGGCCTGGAGGCGTTAGACGCGTTGAATAGCCTCCCAGAACTGGGTCCGCCCACTGAGCCTGGCCTGCGCCAAGAGGTGGAGGCACTGCGCCCACGCCTTCAGCCCTGCCCCCTGACCGAGGAGCGGGTGCCGGTGGAATCCCTCCCCTACTGCTGGCACTGCCGTTTGGTCTTGGGCGATCGCTCCCCAATTGACGAGGCAGAACGCCTGGAGAAGCGTTTGCAAAGTGCTCTGCAGGAGCGATGCCAACGTCTTTCGGTCAGCGCCATTCAACAAGCCCTCAAGACTCCGGGGCGGGATGCGGTAGAACGGCTCATTCAGGTGGTGCAACTGGCCGATTTGTCTCCCCTCATCCGTGTGCTGACACCCCAAGTGGTGGATCTGTTGCGGCGCATCCTGCGTGCATCCCAGGGATAGGAGGGCGTGCAATGGGGAGGCGTCTGGTGGTGGTGGGGTTGGGCAACCCCGGGCCCCAGTACGCGGCCACGCGCCACAACATCGGCCGGCGCTGTGTGGAGAGCGTGGCGCGGCGTCTCGGCATAGCCTGGCGACGTGAGCTTCCTAGTGCCTTTCTTGCTCGGGGGCAGTCCCCTGGTGGAGACTTGGTTCTGGTGCGTCCCCGCACATATATGAACCAGAGCGGGCGGGCTGTCGCCCAAGTTGTGCGTCTTTTCGCCTTAGACCCCTCCCGAGAACTGGTAGTGGTCTGCGACGATATGGACCTTCCTCTGGGGAAACTGCGTCTGCGCCTCAAGGGCAGTGCAGGGGGACACAAGGGATTGGCATCGGTTATCATGGCTGTGGGCAGTGAAGCTCTTCCGCGCCTGCGCATTGGCATCGGGCGTCCTCCTCCTGATATGGACCCGGCAGCCTTCGTGCTGGCCCCGTTTCCCCCTGGCGAGGAGGAGCGCATCACCCAGGCAGTGGAGCGGGCGGTGGACGGTGTGCTCCTAGTTCTGGAAAAGGGGTGGGAGAAGGCGATGACTTGGGTGAATGCTGGCTAACCTTGTGCCGCTCTAATCGTTTTACTCTTTATGGATCCCCGGAGGTGGACAGTGTTGAGGCCCTGGCTTCTCGGGTGTCTGGGCATCGCCTCGTCTTTGCTTTTGTTGACCGCCTGCCGCTCGGCTCAAAGCGCTCAGAGCACCAGCGTGCGCACCGACACGGTGCGGAGGGACACCTTGCAGGTGAGTGTGGTGGCTGCAGGGAACACCGTTTTCCCCCGTGTGGCGAAACTCTCTTTCGGTTCGGCTGGCACGGTAAGCGAGGTGCGGGTGCGGGTGGGGCAACAGGTGAGCGCGGGGGAGGTGCTCGCCCGTCTGGACACCCAAGACCTCCACACGGCTCTTTTGCGTGCCCAGCAGGACGTGACCAACGCTCAAAAATCCCTCCAGGACTATCAGGACAGTTTTAGTGAGGTGCGCATCGCACAGGCGCGCGCCGCCGTGGAAACGGCCAAAGCCAACCTCGCCAGCGCCCAGGAGGCATACACCAAGGCCCAAAACCAAACTTTTTTGGACATTGCCCAGGCGGAGCAAAGAGTGGCAGAGGCGCGTCTGGGTGTGCAGCGGGCGCAGGATGCGCTGGAGGTGGCGCGCCGCCCAACGCTGGAGATCGCCCAAGCCGAGCAACGGGTCGCCGAGGCACGGGTGGCTGTGCAACGGGCCCAGGAGGCTCTGGATAAGGCCCGTCAGCCTTTCACAGCGGAAGATGTGGCCCGTGCCCAGCAGCGGGTTGCGGACGCCCGGTTAGGGGTGCAACGGGCCCAGGAGGCTCTAGACAAGGCTCGCCAACCCTATACCCCCGAGGATATCGCCCGCGCACAGGAGAATGTGGATTTAGCCCGCTCCGCTTTGGTGTCTGCCCAGCGCGCGCTCCAGACGGCTGACATGGATGTGGAGATCACACGTAAGGACTGGGCCAATCGCCTCCAGGATGCCCAGAACCAAGTGGAAGCCCACGAGCGCACCTACGCCCAGACCTTTTTGCGCACCTATCGCAATTTGCTGGCGGTGGATACCTCCGTGCCCCCATGGACGATGCTTGGTGTGCAGCCTTCGGGTGTGGACTTCACGGTGATGCAGGCGTGGAATACCCTGGTCAGTAGCCGAAACAACCTGGAAGTGCTCCGTGCCCAGGCCGAGCGCAACCTCCTCAACGCCGAGAACGCCCTTCAGCGGGCACGGGATGCGGTAACCACTGCCCGACAGAACCTCTCCGATGCCGAGAAACGCCTGGCCGATATGCTGAAGCAGCCCGACCCTCTAGAGGTGGATGTGCGGGAGAAGGCGTTGGCGACGGCGCAGGCAGTGCTGAAGCAGGCGGAGGAGGACCTGGCCAAGATGAAGCCCGACCCCCTGGACATCGCCGCTAAAGAGAAGGCTTTGGCTACCGCCCGGGCGATGCTGAAGCAGGCAGAGGAGGACCTGGCCAAGAAACGCCCCGACCCTGTGGATATCACGGCCAAGGAGAAGGCGTTGGCAACAGCCCAGGCTGTTTTGGCCCAGGCGGAGGCGGACTTGGCCCGAATCCGTGAAAGTTCCGACGCCATTCTGCTCCAGCGGGCGGCCCAGGTGGCGGCGGCACGGGCGTCTTTGGCTTCCGCTCAGGACGAACTCGATAAACTGCTGAAAGGCCCTGACCCCCTTACGCTCGAGGCTCGGCGCCTGCAAGTGGAAGTTGCCAAGGCGTCCTTGGCCCAGGCCCAGCAGCGTCTGGAGAACGCCACCCTCAAGGCCCCCTTCGCTGGTGTGGTGGCCCAGGTGCAGGCGGAGGTGGGGATGCCTATGAGTGCTTCCACCATCGCCGTTGTGGTGGTGGACCCTTCCCAGGTGGAGATCAACGCTGCCGTGGACGAGACCGATATTGCACGCTTGCGCGTGGGGCAAGAGGCACAGGTTACCATTGAAGCTCTAGGGCCTGTGCCTTTGCGGGGGCGGGTGGTGGCCCTGTCGCCGGTGGCCCGTGTCCAGCAGGGGGTTGTCTCCTACGAAGTGACCCTAGCACTCACAGCGCCCCAGGCGGACCAGGCCTCTGGTGCCAGTGCCCAGACTGGTGCGGGGCAGCGTCCCCAGCCAGGGGGGCAGGGTGGGGTACCAGGAGGTGGTGCCGGCCCGCGCTTCGGTCAGCGTCCTGGCGGGATAGGGGCTCCCGCCGAGGCGGCGGGGCTGGGTTTCCTGGCCCTAGGTCTGCGGGAGGGCATGACCGTCAGTGCCCGCATCATCATCCAGCAGAAGGAGGGCGTCCTTGTGGTGCCCGCACGGGCGGTGCGAACCGAGGGAGGCAAGCGGGTGGTGGAGGTGGTCCTCCCTGACGGGAAGCGCGCTCTGCGGGAGGTCACGGTGGGCCTTACGGGTGACCAAGGGGTAGAAATTATTGCGGGCCTTCAGGAAGGGGAGACGGTCGTGGTGCCTACCACCACGTCCTCCTCCCGCACGCTTCAGCCCCCCTTCGGGCAGGGGATGGGGCCGGGGGGCTTGCGGGTGCGGTGAAGCCGATGGAGCCGATTGTCCAACTGCTAGGCGTGGAGCGGGTCTACCGCATGGGCACCGTGGAGGTGCGGGCCCTACGGGGGATAGACCTCTCTATCTCCCCAGGGGAGATGGTGGCCATTATGGGGCCCAGCGGCTCCGGCAAAAGCACTTTGATGCATATTATGGGGCTGTTGGATCGCCCCACCTCTGGACGCTATCTCCTGGAGGGGCAGGAGGTGCACCGTCTCGGGGAGACTGCCCTTGCCCGCCTGCGCAATCGCAAAATCGGCTTCGTCTTCCAGGCCTACAACCTGCTGCCGCGAGCGACGGCCTTGGAGAATGTGGAGTTGCCGTTGCTCTATGCCGGGGTGGTGCGGGGACGCCGCCAGAGGGCGGTTACCGCTCTGGAGCGGGTGGGACTGGGGGAACGCCTGGGCCATCGGCCCACCCAACTCTCCGGCGGGGAGCAGCAGCGTGTGGCCATCGCCCGCGCTTTGGTGAATAACCCCTCGCTCATCTTGGCCGATGAGCCTACAGGCAACCTGGACACCCAGACCAGCCACGAAATCATGAGCCTGTTTCGCCACCTCCAACAGGAGGGGATGACGGTGGTCATCGTGACCCACGAGCCGGATATCGCCCGCTGGGCCGAGCGCATCGTTGTGATGCGGGACGGGCGCATCGTGGACGAGCGAAGGGAGAGGCATGACGCTGTGGGATAGCCTCCTCACCGCTTTCCGTGCCCTCACTGTCAATCGCCTGCGCTCAGCCCTGACTCTGCTGGGCATTGTCATCGGTGTGGGGGCGGTCATCGCCCTGATGTCCATCGGGCGCGGGGCACGCCAGACCGTTACCGAACAGATTCAGGGCATCGGGAGCAACTTGCTCTTTGTCACGCCGGGGCAGGCCACGGTGGGGCGGGTGGCGGGGGCGGCCACGCTGGCCTCCCTTACCACCGAGGATGCCGAGGCCTTGGCTGACTTGCCCTCTGTGCAGGCGGCGGTGCCACGGGTCTCCTTCTTCGGCCAAATCGTGAACGGCCCTCTGAATGCCCGTGGGCAAATTGTGGGCACACTCCCCCAGTATCTGGAGGTGCGCAACCTCCAGATGGCCAGCGGCTCCTTCCTCGGGGAGGAGCACGCCCTTACCGGGGCGATGGTGGCGGTGCTGGGGGCCAACATCGCCGCCCAACTGTTCCCCGACGACGACCCTATTGGGAAGACGGTCTACATCAACCGTCGACCCTTCCGAGTGCTGGGGGTGCTCGCCCCCCGTGGGGGCACAGGCTTCACCATAGAGGACGATACGGTGGTGGTGCCGTTGAAGACGGCTGTGCAACGCCTGCAGGTGCGGCGCAGCACCCGCGGGGGGATAGCGGTGGACCTCATCTATGTGCAGGCCCGCTCCGATGCCCTCATGGAGCAGGCGCGCCAAGAGGTGAGCGAGGCCCTGTTGGCCCGCTTCCAAGGCAACGCCGAGGCCTTTACGATTGTGAGCCAGCAGGATGTGCTCAACGCCCTCACGCAAATAACCAACGCCTTCACCCTGTTTCTGGGGGCCATCGCCGGCATCTCCCTCTTGGTGGGGGGTATCGGCATTATGAACATCATGCTGGTATCGGTTACCGAGCGCACCCGCGAGATTGGTATCCGCAAGGCGGTAGGGGCGCGCCGGCGGGACATTCTCCTGCAGTTCCTGTTCGAGTCGGCCGCCTTGGGGTTGATGGGCGGGATAATGGGGACGGGCCTGGGATATGGCTTGGCCCGCCTGATGGAGCGGTTCTCCATTGGGGGCCAGAACTTGCGCGCCTATGTGGCCCCCGATGTGGTGTTCCTGGCCGTGGGGGTGAGCCTGGCGGTGGGTCTCTTCTTCGGTCTCTACCCGGCACGACGGGCTGCTGGGCTAGACCCTATACAGGCCCTACGCTACGAGTGAAAAAGGGGAGGGGGCCTGCCCCTCCCCTAGGGTTGGGCGTCGTGTTCTGCTAGCGGCGGACGGCCTCGGCCACGACGCGGCGGGCGAACTCCGCATCAATGGCTTTAGGCCAGGAACGCTTGAGGGGGTCCTTCACCTGCACCGAGAAGCGCCCGATGCGCTCAATTTCCATAGTTACCGTTTCGCCGTCCTGCACGGGGCCAATGCCTTGGTGGTTGGTGCCGCAGGCGATGATATCCCCCGGCTCGAGGGTGCACACCCACGAGGCGAAGGCGATAAGGGCGGGGATTTTGTGGGCCATGTCGCTGGTGTTGTAGTCGTGGCGGGGTTGGTCGTCCACCCAGAGGCGCACTTGCAGGTTATGGGGGTCAGGCACTTCGTCAGCGGTCACGATCCATGGCCCCATAGGGCCAAAGGTGTCCCACGACTTGCCCAGGAAGAAACTGTTGCGTCCGTTGGGGTTGAGGCCGCGCGCTGAGATGTCCATGAAGCAGGTATAGCCAAAGACATAGTCCATCGCCCGTTCGGGCGGAACGTGGAAGGCCCGCTTGCCAATCACCACTCCCAGTTCGGCCTCGTGGTGGAAGATGGTGGCCTGGGCGTTGGGGAGCACCACCGTTTCCCCCGGCCCGATGACCGAGGTGGGAGCCTTCAGAAAGCAGTCCTGCTCGGCAGGGGGGCGCTGGCCGTTCTCCAGATAGTTGACTGCGGCGCAGATGATTTTAGAGGGGCGGGGGAGGGGCGCCCGTAGGCGGGCCTTCTCGAGGGGGATAGCCCGCTCGGGATTGGCCTGGACGCGCCGCAGGTGGGCCTCCAGTTGGGAACGCCGTCGCGGGAACTCGGCGATCAGGCGGGCCATCCGCTCCTGGGCTCGGTACGGGTCGCGGGTGCCGGGGGCACCCGGGATGGGGTAAACCCTATCCCCGACCACCAGGGCGGGTCGGAAGTCGTTGACCAATGCCAGGCGCATATCCTACCTCCTTTCCGTGTGCTACGCAGTAATGCGCCGCAGTTCAATGGTCTCGTGGCGACGGGGGCCGGTGGAGATGAGGGCCAGGGGACACCCCAGCAGGTCCTCCAGGCGCTTGGCGTAGCGCTGGGCTTCGGGGGGGAGGTCCTCCCAGCGGGTCAGCCCGGCGGTGGGGCGGTCCCAGCCGGGGAGGTCCTCATAGATAGGGGTGCAGCGGGCCAACAGGGCGGTGCTACTGGGGAAGTGGTCTACCACTTTGCCGTTGAGCCGATAGGCCACGCAGATACGAACGGGATGGAAGCCGTCCAAGACATCCAGGCGTGTGAGCACGGCCATGTTTACTCCATTGACCATGGCCGAGTAGCGGGCAGCCACGGCGTCAAACCACCCACACCTGCGGGGGCGGCCGGTGGTGGTCCCGTATTCCCATGCACGCTCGCGGATGGCGTCCCCCGTGGCGTCGGTGAGTTCGGTGGGCAAAGGGCCACCCCCCACACGGGTGGTATACGCCTTGTAAACCCCGAGGACGCCGTGGATGGCACTGGGAGGGAGGCCAAGCCCAATGCACGCCCCTCCGACGGTCGGATACGAGGAGGTCACGAAGGGGTAAGTGCCGTGATCCAGGTCTAGCAGAGAGCCCTGGGCCCCCTCCAGCAGGATGCGGTGGCCTTTGGCCAGGGCCTCCCGCACCGTCACCTCCACCGGGGCGATGAAGGGGCGCAGGCGCTCTGCCCACCGACGACACTGGGCGTAGACAGTCTCCAAAGCGAAGGGCTCTGCCCCGTAGACCCGGGTGATGATGCGGTTTTTCTGTTCCAAGACGACCTTCAAACGCGGCAGGAGGGCTTCCAGGTCCAACAGGTCGCCCACGCGGATGCCCATACGCCCGGCCTTGTCCACATACGCCGGGCCTACCCCCTTGCCTGTGGTGCCAATGGCCCCCTTGCCCCGGGCCTCCTCCTCCAGCCTGTCCAGGAGGATGTGGTAGGGCATAATCAGATGGGCGCGGTCGCTGACCTGGAGGCGACGGGTCTCCACGCCCTGCTTCTCCAAGCCCTCTATTTCTTGCAAGAGCACCTCGGGGTCTATGACCACCCCGTTGCCTATGACACAGGTTACCTGGGGCCAGAAGATGCCCGAGGGCACCAGGTGGAAGGCGAACTGGCCCTTATCGGTCATCACCGTATGGCCGGCGTTATTCCCCCCGGAGTAGCGGGCCACGATGTGCATATCGCGGGCCAGGTAGTCCACCACCTTGCCCTTGCCTTCGTCCCCCCACTGGCCCCCAATGACGGCATAGGCTGGCATAAGCCCTCCTGCTCCCGACGCACCTGCGTGCGCACCTGGGGTATGATAGCAAAAGTCCGCCCTGGGGAAAAGGCCCGTCCTCGAGGTGCCTATCGGGAAATGGGGGGGGACGGCGCATGGGTCGGGCAGCGAGGGGGGGTCTGCCCCTTGCTCCAGGCGGTGGCCCTTGCTACCCTTTTCCGTGATATTCCAGCCAAGCACACTGAAAGGAGAGGTATGGCAGAGCAACCGGTGCGCATCGGTATCGTGGGAGCAGGCAACAACACCCGCGTGCGCCACATCCCTGGCTTTCGCGCCATCCCCGGCGTGGAGATTGTGAGCGTCTGTAACCGCACGCGGGAGTCCAGCGAGCGGGTGGCACGGGAGTTCGGCATCCCCAAAATCTACGAGGACTGGTTGGAGTTGGTGCGCTCTCCCGAGATAGATGCCGTGTGCATCGGCACCTGGCCCTATATGCATTGCCCTGTCACCTTGGCTGCCCTGGAGGCGGGCAAGCATGTGCTCACCGAGGCGCGCATGGCCATGAACGCCCGGGAGGCGCGGATAATGCTGGAGGCGTCCCGCAGGAACCCCCACCTGGTTACCCAGGTTGTCCCTTCTCCCTATACCTTCAAGGTTGACCGCACGGTACAAGACCTGATCGCCGAGGGTTTCCTGGGAGAAATCCTGGCGTTGGAGCTACGGGCGTGTGCACCCACCTTTGTGGACCGCACCAGCCCCCTCCACTGGCGCCAGGACCGCACCGTCAGCGGATATAACACCCTGAACATGGGCATCTGGTATGAGGCAATCATGCGCTGGATCGGCCCCGCCAGCAAGGTCATGGCTATGACTAAGGTGGTGGTGAAGCAACGGCGCGATGCCGAGGGCATCCTGCGGGCGGTGGAGGTGCCGGACCATGTGGACATTGTGTGTGAGTTTGTGTGTGGGGCGCAGGGACACATGCGGTTCAGCGCCGTGACGGGCCTGGCCCCCCGCACCGAGGTGTGGCTGTTCGGGAGCGAGGGGACGCTGCTGCTGGATGCGGAAAGCTTGACCCTCTACGGTGGGCGCCGGGGCGATAAGGCCTTGCAAGAAATTCCCATTCCTCCCGAAAAGGCCGGCCGCTGGCGGGTGGAGGAGGAGTTCATCAACGCCATCCGCGGCAAAGAGAAGGTGAAACTGACCACCTTTGAGGACGGCGTTCGCTATATGGAGTTCACCGAGGCGGTTATCCGCTCCGCCCAGACGGGCCAGGCCATCCCCCTGCCCTTGCCGTCGGTTTAGGGGGACGGGCCTGGCGTGCCGGTCCTGACGGTTTTCCTGAATGTGGTGCTCCCCGTCTTCCTGGTGGCGGGGGTGGGGCTGGCGCTCCAGCGCGTCCTGCGCCTGAACCCAGGCCCCCTGGGGCAGGTGGTGCTGTATGCCTTCGGCCCCGGCCTGGCCTTCTACAATCTGGCCACCACCACTATGGAGATGCCCCTTCTGGGGCGCATCGCTCTGTTCACCATCCTCCTCATTGGAGTGATGTATGTGCTGGGGTGGGGGGTGGCTCGCCTCCTGCGCCTGGACCGGGTGGGGGAGAGCAGTTTTTTGCTCACCGTGGTCTTTATGAATGCGGGCAACATGGGGCTGTCGGTGGCCCTGCTGGCCTTTGGGGAGGAGGGGCTGGCGCTGGCATTGGTGTTCTTTATTGTGGAGGCGACTCTGGGCAATACCTTAGGGATATACCTGGCCGCACGGGGGGAGGCCAACCCTCGCCAGGCGTTGGGGCAGGTGTTACGCATGCCCATCCTATACGGGGCGGTGCTGGGCCTGCTCGCCAACCTGACCGATGTGTCTGTTCCCCAGCCCATCCTCGCAAGCACACGTTTTTTGTCTCAGGCGACCATCCCCGCTATGCTCATTGTGCTGGGCCTGCAGTTGGGCACGGCGTGGGGACGCCCCCCGTGGAAGGCGCTGGGGGCGTCGCTGGTCCTGCGGCTGGGGGTATCGGTGGGGGTGGCCCTGGTGCTGGTGCGGGCGCTAGGACTGGAGGGGCTGGCGGGCAAGGTGATGGTGGTGTTGGCGGCCATGCCCACACCCGTGTTCGTAACTATCTACGCCACCCAGTTTCGCTTGGATGCCAACCTGCTGGTCCATGCTGTGGTGGTTAGTAGCCTGGCCAGCATGGTAACGCTCACCGCTCTCTTGTGGTGGCTCCAGTGAGGCGTGGGGGGCGCGCTAACAGGGCTAAGCACCCCGCTAAAGCGGCCAGTGCGCCCGCCACCAGTAAGGCCACCTCATACGACTGGCGCCAGTCATAGAGCGCCCCGATGAGGAGAGGCCCCATAGCCTGGCCCCCCACCTGCACAGGCAGGGTAACCCCCCGGATGGTGCCCAAGTTGGCCCTCCCATAGTAGTTGGCCCAAGCCACGGGCACCAAGGTAAGCAGTCCCCCCACACCTGCCCCGAAGAGGATGGTGCCTGCAAACCCTTGGACTGGGTGGCGGGCGATGAAGAGCATGCTTACCCCTGCCACCATGACCGCCGTTGTGGCCACCAACACATAGCGAATAGGCCAGCGGGACGCCGCCAATCCCCAGAGCAGGTTGGAGGTGGAGGAGGCGAAGCCGAACCCGCTCACCATACCCGCCGCCAGCACAGGAGGTATTCCCCTCTGCATCAGGTGGGGAGCCTGGTGGAGGCTTACCCCCGCCTGCACTAGGAAGGCGATGCCGGTAAAGGAGGCGAGAATCCACAAGGTGGGGGTGCGCAGGGCATCACGCAGGGTGAAGGAGACCTCCCCGGCGGGACGGGGGGCCTGCATAGGAGAGGCCCCTGTTGTCGTAGGCGAGCGCACACCATCGGGCGCCAGGCCCACATCCTCGGGACGGCGACGCACCAGCACGGCGTTAGGGAGCAGTCCCACCCCCATGGCCACCCCCGCCACGGCCAGCCATCCGGCGCGCCAATCCCGCCACCCGATAACCGCCTGCACGATAATGGGCAAGGCCCCTTGCGCCAATCCCCCCAAGAAGTTGGCGACCGCTGTGGCCACAGCCCGCCGCCGAATGAACCAGGTGGCAATGGCGGTGTTGGCCCCGATTTCTACCGTGGAGGCGAAGGCCAGGCGTGCCATTCCATAGGCTACATAGAACCCCCACAAGGTGGAGACCTGGGACAGGGCGATGGCACCTACGCCTACCAACAGCACGCTGAGGATAAGCACCCCTTGCGCACCCGCCCGGTCGGCCCAGCGCCCCCAGATGGGTGCCGTGAGGGCCCCCACGATGTTGCCCACCGATACCGCCCCCGATAACTGGGCGCGCGACCATCCGAAGGCGTCCCCCATAGGCTTCACGAACACCGATAGCACCGCTACCGAGGCCCCTTGTCGGGCCACCAGCGCCGCCGCCACACACGCCACCACAACCCATCCGTAATAAAAGGGCAGGCGGCGGGGCAGATCGCGCCAGAGGGCAAGGACACCCGATTGAGTGCGCATGGGTTGCTAAGGCACCTGGCTGGTCAAGCCCTGGGCCATGCGGATTTCCGTGCCGTGGTTGACCGTCCAGGCGACCCGATGGGTAACGGCATCGGCCAGGGCCGAGGCGGAGGGCATGCCCGTCCCACTGCGGCGGAGGCCCCCAAAAGGCAGGTGCACCTCCGCTCCGATAGTAGGTAAGTTGACATAACCCACACCGAACTCACACTCCTCGCGGATGAAGCGCTGTGTGCGATAGTCCCGGGTGCATACGGCTAGGGCGAAGGCGTAGTCGGCATCGTTATACTTACGGACGGCATCCTCGGCGTCAATGAAGGGGATAAGGGCCACATGGGGGCCGAACACCTCCTCCCGTAACACCCGCTTGCGGCTGTCGTGGGTCATCTGGTAAATGAAGGGGCCGATGTAGTTGCCGTATTGCAGGGCGCTGTCCGAGGGACGGCCCACCTCAAGTAGTACCTGGGCACCCTCCTCGCGGGCGAGGCGATTATACCCCTCCACCTTCTCCCGCGCCTGGGGGGTAATCAGGGGGCCGATGAAGGTGTCCTCCCGAGTGGGGTCGCCGATGCGCAGGCGGCGGGCCTTTTCCACAAAGGCCTGGGTGAAGCGCTCCATCATGCTCTCTTGCACGAACAGACGGGACGCCGACACACAGCGTTGCCCGGAGGTGCGGAAGGCGGCCATAATAGCGGCGTTGACCGTGAGGTCAAAGTCGCAGTCCTCAAAAATGATCATGGCGTTCTTGCCCCCCATCTCGCACACGGCAAACTTATGGGGGTGTTTGGCTGTCTCTTGCCGTATAAGGGAACCGACTTGGTAGGAGCCGGTGAACAGAACCACATCGGTCTCCGGGTGCACCACCAGGGGCCAGCCCGCCTCCTCCCCATACCCGTGCACCAGGTTCAGCACCCCCGGGGGCAGGCCGGCCTCGTGGAAGTACTGAACGATGCGTTGGGCCAGCAGGGGTGTCTCTTCGGCGGGTTTAAGGATGACAGTGTTGCCCTCCATAAGGGAGGGGCAGATGAGCCACAAAGGGATGGCAAAGGGGAAGTTCCAGGGGGTAATGCACACCACCACCCCCTTCGGTTTGCGCAGGGCGTAACTGTCCTTCTCGGCTATCTCCGAGGCCAGCACATCCCCCAGGGGCATGCGCGCCCGACCGAACCAGTATTGAAGGGTGTGCAGGCCCTCCACCACATCGGCACGGCACTCCACGAGGGGCTTGCCGCACTCCTGGGCCATCAGAAGGGCGAGGGTCTCCTGGTCGCGTTTGACCATCTGGGCGACGGCGTCCAGGAACTCGGCCCGCTTGATGCGGGAGAGGCGCCGCCATGCGGGGAAGGCCTCCCGTGCTGCCGCCACCGCTTTGTGCGCATCCTCCTTCTGGGAGCGGGGGAAGATGCTCAGCACCTGTCGCCAGTCGTGGGGGGAGCGGTCTTCCAGAGTGGCCTCGCTGGCGGCGGGGAGCCACTGGCCGGCGATGTAGTTGTAGATGCGCTCCGGCTGGGGCATAGGCCACCTCCTGCGGGACGCGCCCCTGTGTCTCTCAGCATAGCAGAGCCGGAGCACAAGCGGCAGTGTCCCTGGTGGAGGGGGCCTATGCCCCTGTGGGCTGGGGGGCACTAGGAGCCGCTCTCCTGCTTGTGCCAGCGCAGCCACACCAGGCCGGAGCCGATGAGGGCTCCTACCAAGGCACCGAGGGGCTGAGCCACCACGAAGGGGTAGCGCTCGAAGCCGAAGTCAAAGGCGGGAATACCTGCTACCACCAGCCCCACCAATAAGCCAATACCGCCCCAATGGAACATCTCTAAATCGCGAGCGACCCGCTTGAGGAGCTGCTCCGAGGATTGCCCCCATCGCTCCCAAGACCAGGAGCCGTGTTCGTGGGCATGGTAGAGGTCGGTGCCCACCTCGCCACGGCGAAGGGGGGTAAGGATGGGGCGAGTGTCGGTCGGGGTAGCAGTCTGCCCCTTCCCGTCGGGAGCGGAGGTCTCCTCCACACCACGGCTGCGCCGCAGGGTGCCTTCACGCGGCTCCCGGATCCCCACGGTGGTCCATTCTCCCTCGTCAGGTGGTGTGGGAGAGCGCTCCCGCTCGGCATGGGCAGGGGGAGATGAGCGCAAGTAGGGCATGGCAGCCTCCTTATCTACACTCTTCCGGCGCCTCACCAGTACCCTCTGGGGGCGCGTGGTATCAGCGTGAGTTTAGACAAGGGTTTAGCCCCGCGTCAAGGGCGATTGAGGGCAAATTTCGGGTCTGTTTGGCCTGCGCAAGAGGGCATTTTGGCCCCTATTCCCGCGATGGAAAAAGTAAGGGTCTACTTGACCATAAAAACGGAAGGCTTCGTGATGCTTCGTATGGGCATAAATGAAGGCGTTTTGCATCTTATGAGGTTGTGGATATCCTATTTTCGTTGCGTGAACGGCGTACTATCATCTCAAAAAAGACTAATGGCTTGTTTTTCTGACGGTCATTCCTATTGACATAGCAGAGGAAGGAGTTCTACCTTCAGGGCAAAAGCAACCGCAAGGAGGTGAAGTATGGCCGAGGCCTATTGCT
This sequence comes from Dehalococcoidia bacterium, assembly GCA_025060295.1. NCBI lineage: Bacteria > Bacillati > Chloroflexota > Dehalococcoidia > Dehalococcoidia bacterium. Next base: position 128,322 of record JANXCH010000006.1, read on the forward strand.
TCAAGTGTCGCAAGAAGGTTACCATTCGCAACGCCACGCAGGTAACGCTGCGGAACAAGCGCCCGGCGATTCAGGGGGTGTGCCCCTCCTGTGGCACCAAGGTGTTCCGCATCGGCAAGGCGTAGACCCCCTGCTTTCCCCCTCGACACACACGAGCGCCAGGCCTTCGCCTGACGCTTGTGTTTTTCTGCGCACGGAGGGCGATGGCTAGGCGGTGGGTCTTTCCACCCACACCCTATCCCCAGGGCGTACCACACCCGGGCGGAGGACTACTCCCACAACCCCCCGCCGCCCCACGACCATGCCCACGATGTCGGGGTGGTGCACTTGGAGGGTTGCACAGGGGCGGTTCTGCTGGGTTACTTCTATTACAGCCTCCGCGCCCAGGTGCAGACGGTCCCCAGGCTTCAGGCCGGAGAGGTCGCCTAGCCCCTCTACCAGGATGTTCTCCCCAAAAGCGCCCGCCTGAAGGCGGATGCCCAGCGCCTCCTCTAGGTCGGTATAGACCTCCTGGGCCACAACACTGACCTGCCGCCAGTTGGGTTCGGGGTCGCCCCGCTTCTTATGCTTGTTGACGGGGCCAGCGTGCCAGTCGCCCTCCACCCCCTGATTGGTGAGGGTAATGGCGGGTTGTGGAAACTTGGGAATTCCACTGGTCGGGCGCAGGCAGACAGCCATAACCCGGCCGCTCGGGGGCTGTGTGTCCATTTACCCTCCCACTTGGAACATCTCTACCTTGCGCCCGGGGCGAGCGGGATGGGTGCTCCGCTCTTCGGAATAGCGGTCTGCCCGCTGGCTCCAGAGGGCTATGATGTGCTGGCGTAGGTCGTCGTCCGATGCCCCGGCGCGTAGGGGGCTCTTCAGGTCATAGCCCTCTGTGGCGAACAGGCAGGTATACGCCTTCCCCTCGGCGGATAGGCGCAGACGGGTGCAGTCGCCACAAAAAGGTTGGGTAACCGAGGCGATGATGCCTATCTCCCCGCCCCCGTCCCGATAGCGGTAGCGCAGGGCGGTGTCTCCATAGCCTCGGGGCAGAGGCTCCAGGGGGAAGACGGCGTGGATGCGCTGGAGAATCTCCTGGGCGGAGACCACATCATCCACACGCCAGTGATTGAGGCTTCCCACATCCATGTATTCAATGAAGCGGATGATGTAGCCCCGCTCTCTGCAGAAGCGGGCCAGGGCAAGCACCTCGTCCTCATTGACGCCCCGCTGGACCACCACATTGATCTTCACAGGCCCCAGGCCCACCCGAGTGGCCTCTTCTATGCCCTCGATGACGCGTTGGGGGCCGAAGGCGCGCCCGTTCATCCTGCCGAAGACCTGGGGGTCCAAGGAGTGGAGGCTGACGGTAACCCGCTTCAGGCCGGCGTCCTTGAGGGCCTGGGCTTTCTGGGCCAGGAGAAAGCCGTTGGTGGTCAGGGCCAGGTCCTCCAGCCCCTCTATGCCGGCCAGGTGGGCGATGAGGGTCTCGATCTGATTGCGCAGGAGAGGCTCTCCCCCGGTGAGGCGCACTTTGCGCACCCCCAGGGAGACGAGAATGCGGACGAGGCGGGTGATCTCTTCAAATGTAAGTATCTCCTCTTTAGGGAGGAAGCGGTAGCGGAAGCCCAGGGCCTCGTGGGGCATGCAGAAGGGGCAGCGGAAGTTGCACCGGTCGGTAACAGAGAGGCGCAGGTCGCGCAGGGGCCTGCCGAAGCGGTCGGTGATGGTCATTGGGGTTTGGGGCATAGGAGTGACGTTGTCCTAGTCTTCTTGTGGATGCGCCGAGGCGAGTATCTTCTGGAGCAGAGCCACTGCCCTCCGTGCCGCCTGCCCCCGGTGGCTGATAGCGTTTTTTTCCTCCAGGCTCAACTGAGCCACCGTTTTGCCCCTGTCGGGCAGGTAGAACACGGGGTCATAGCCGAAACCGCCCGTCCCGTGAGGTGCCAATGCGATAATACCTTCCAGCGTCCCCTCTACAGCATAGACGCGTCCATCGGGGAAGGCAAGGGCGATGACGGAGCGAAAGCGTGCGGTGCGCCGTTCCCAGGGCACCCCTTGCAGTTTCTGGAGCAAGAAGGCGATGCGTTGGGGGTCGGTGGCGTTCTCCCCCGCGTAGACTTTGGCCCGTGCCCCTGGTTCACCCCCCAGGGCGTCTACCTCTAACCCGGAATCGTCGGCAAGGGTGGGGAGGCCGGTCATTTGGCAATAGGTGCGCGCCTTGAGGATGGCATTTTCGGCACAGGTGTGGCCGGTCTCCTTTACCTCGGTGGTGATGCCCAGGTCGGCCAGGGTAACCCACCGGCACGGTGCTTGGGAGAGGATGGGGAGGAGTTCCTGCACCTTGCCCGGGTTGGTGGTGGCGAGAAGGAAAATAGGAGGTTCCGAGAGTGAAGTGTGGTGGGCGTGGGCTGGGGCCATTGACACCCCCTGGTAGGTTAGATACCATAATGGCGGAAGGGCGTGGTGTGTGCCTGCGCCCGTGGCGTGCCCAGGTGGTGGAACTGGTAGACACGCGGTCTTGAGGGGGCCGTGGGGTTTCCCCGTGTGGGTTCAAATCCCGCCCTGGGCACCAACACGGCGACGTAGCCAAGAGGCCTAAGGCGGAGGTCTGCAAAACCTCTATTCGCCGGTTCGAATCCGGCCGTCGCCTCTAGGTTCGTGTTTTCCACGTGTTGTCTGCTCCTGGGTCTGGCCGATCCACCCCTCCCTAGGCGGCAGGGTGGAGTTGGTCGGGCAGAAGCAGAAGTATTCAGCCGCAGGGCTGGAGCGGTCCAGCACACGGTGCAGTCCCCCGGTGGGCTTGGGGTGTTCATCCCCCCGCCGGATGGTCCTGGGACATTCCCCACGTCCATAGACTCCCATCCCTGCCAAGGGCTGGCCGCTGTGAGGGCCGCCAACCTTCCGTCCCGACTCCGAGGCGCGGACGGGATGCTCCTTCTATGGCTCCCAAGGGTCACAGAAAGCCCCTCGCACACGGTAAGGGTGGCCTCTGCCGTGTCGTATTCCCATATAGCGCTGGGTTAGGGCGATGCCCCGCTTAATGCAAAGGATACCCCAGTTGCCCGTAACGGGACAGCGGGCGATGCAGGTCAAGGTGGGGTTGAGCCCATCTTGGGTTAGGATGGTTTCCCCTATGGCGCAGGGCTTGGTGTAAAGTATGATAGCAGAGGGGGATTGCCGAGGTGGCGAAACGGCAGACGCGGCGGACTTAAAATCCGCTGGGGCACCGCCCCGTGTGGGTTCAAATCCCACCCTCGGCACCTGGCATGAGGCCACTTTCTACCCCTTGGAGGGGCTAGGGGCGTGGACGGGGGGGAATAGGGTGGCCGGGCCTCTGGGGAGGGACGGGCCTGGGCGGAGGGTTGTCCAGGGCCTGCAGGACCTCCTGAATCTGCTGCCGCCACTGATGGTAGGCCTGCTCCAGGCTTGGGCGTGCCTGGGGCGGCGCACGCCGCAAAGCCTCCTGCCACCTGGCGTCCCGGACTTGCAGGTGCTCCAGCAACTCTCGGCGCACTTCCAAACGCACGGCCTCCCGCCGAGCCCGCCCCGGGGGCAGAGGGATGGCGCGTGGGGAGGGGGATAACGCAGCGGGTGTTGGGGGCAGATCGGTTTGCGAGGGCACCTGTGTTGCCTCCTCGTCGGCGGTGGGGATGTCTGCCCAGTAGGCAGCGGCCTGCCGGGCGTGGACTGCCATGCGGTGGAAAAGCCCCTCCAGGGCTTCGCCATCTTTCCCACGGGAGATGAGCTTGTCCATCTCTTCGGCCCGCTGACGGGCCAGGGCGGTAGCGAGGCGGGCTTTGGCTTCGGGGGAGCGGGCCAAAGCCAAGGAGACACGCTCCCTAAAGGTCTTGACGGGGTACAAGGCGTCGCCTGGGGCACTGTTGGCCGAGGCGGTGGACACGCCCCAAAAGGCTCCCAGAAGGAGCACAGCCGCCGTCGGAGCCAGGAGCCACGGGCGTAGAATCTGGGGTAGCCAGCGCCTGCGGGGCGCGGCGTCCCTGCGCTGAGCCAACACCTGGGCTAAAATGCGCGCGCGCATCTCGGGCGTGGAGCGCAGGTGCGCTGTGGCCTTGAGGGAGGCGAAGGCCACCTGCAGGAGGGGGGCCAAATCAGCAGCCAAGGAGGGGTAAAGCCGTAAACAGTCCTCCACGGACACCCCCCGCAGGAGGCGGTCTAGGCAATCGCTCAAAGCCTCCTGTAGTTCCTTGTCTCGTTTCATGGCGCGTTTCCGCTAGGGATTTTTGCGGTCAAGAGTTTGCGCAGGTTTTCCACCCCAGCGTGCTGCAGGGCCTTGATGGCTCCCTCGCTCTTTTGGAGGACTTGGGCCGTCTCCTGGATACTCATGCCTGCCCCGAAGCGTAATAAGAGCACCTGGCGCTGCAGGTCGGTCAACTGCGCCAGGGCTTTGTGCAGGCGTTGGGCATCCAGGGTGATGAGGGCGTCCTCAGCAGGGTCGGCGGTGCTGGCCAGGCCAAATACAGCGTCTAGGGGCAGGTGCTCGGCGGTGGCGCTCCGGCGGTACCGGTCGGTGACCAGATTGCGAGCGATGCGGAATACCCACGCGGCAAACGGCATCCCCCGCTGCTGATAGCGGGGGAGATTTTCCCACACCCGCGTAAACACCTCTTGGGTCAGGTCTTCCGCCTCGGCCTGTTCTCCCACGCGCAACAGCATATAGCGGAGCACTCTGTCAAAAAGTTCCTCATACACCTGGGCAAAGGCCTGGGTGTCCCCTTTCTGGGCTTGAGCCACAAGGCTGTCCAGGCGATGGACAGCCCCCTCTTTTTGCATGAGGCACCTCGGTGGAGGCTGTCCTAAATGCTATAACGGCTCTCCACCCCCTAAGGATAGGGGATCCGATGGGGTTTTGTTGTTCTTATGGCCAGCCAAAGGGCTGGCGTGGGAGAAGTCGGCCGGATGGACAGGTGCGTGGGAGGCGTGCTAGGATAAAAGACACGGGCGGGAGTAACTCAGGGGTAGAGTGCCTGCCTTCCAAGCAGGTTGTCGGGGGTTCAAGTCCCCTCTCCCGCTCCAATAAACCCTGTCTATTCACCTTCTTCAAGCCTGCTCCTTCGTCCGAGGGCATCGCTGCTCCCGAGCCTGACTGCAAATCACAACTGCAGGGAGCTGGGGAACTTCGTAGGCGTGGGAGAGCTGGGCTGACCAGGTGTTCTCCGCTTGCCCACCTCTCCTCCAACAGATATCCCGCGCGCCAATGCTCCTGCGGGGGCGACCTCCTTGACAAGCCTCTAGGGCGGGTTTAGGATGAAATGTTATTCAAGGTGGTCTAGCGCGGTGTCCGGGGGCCGTACCCTGCCTGGCGGAAAGCCCTCGGCGTAAAGGTGTCATTGTAGGTGGCCGCCCTACGCAGCGACAAGGTCTGGCTGATACGGTCTTTCCTGCGACCCGGCCTGGGGTTGAAGCGTTGGCTCCTGCTGTGCGTTTTGGGCGTTGGCTGCATCGGGCTGGGCATTGGTTTCGCTATCGCCACCCCCATCAGCCCGCGTCTGTTGGCCATTGGACAAACCCTTACCCTCAAGTTCCTCCCGCCCCTCTGGCGTGGGAGTGTGTTCATCGCTATCGGTTGTGTGTTGGTCACCATCGCCCTCGTGCGTATCTACCATATTGTCGAGGGTAAACTGCGCCGGCGGCGGGAGGGTGTCTCCCTCATTGAAGCCCTTCATACGGATGCCGTGTTGTCCCGCGGCCCGCGGGTGGTGGCTATCGGGGGGGGAACGGGTTTATCCACCCTCCTGCGGGGTCTGAAACAGTACACCGCCCATATCACGGCCATCGTTACTGTTGCCGACGATGGGGGAAGTTCGGGACGGCTCCGCGCCGAACTGGGCATCCCGCCCCCTGGGGATGCCCGCAACTGCTTGATCGCTCTTTCGGAAGCCGAGCCGGTGATGGAGCGCCTTATGGGCTACCGCTTCCAAAAGGGCGAGTCCTTGGCGGGACATAGCCTCGGCAATCTTCTTCTGGCAGCCCTTATCCAGATGGAGGGGAGCCTGGAGAAAGCGCTGGAATCGGCGTCATCTCTTCTGGCGGTGCGGGGGCGAGTAGTGCCGGTCTCGGAGCGCCCCGACCTGGTGCTGAAGGCAGAAACGGAAGATGGCGAGATCTTTACAGGGGAGTCCCATCTTGGACACACCGGCAAGCGTATCAAACGGGTGTGGCTTGAGCCTCGGGATGCCCCTCCCAGTCCCCTGGCCCTCCGGGCCATCGCCCAGGCCGACCTGATCGTCATAGGGCCGGGGAGCCTCTTCACTAGCCTTATCCCCAACTTCCTGGTGCAAGGTATCACCGACGCGGTGAACGCTGCCCGTGCACCGAAAGTGTTGGTGTGCAATGTGGCCACCCAGCCGGGTGAGACCGACGGTTTCAGCGTGGCAGACCATTTGCAGGTGTTTCAGGGGCACACAGGTGTGCAGGTTACGCATCTCCTGGTCAACGATAATGTGCGCCCCTTACCTCCCCAGTGGCACCAGGAGGCGGTGCGTCCCGAGAAGCCACCCGGTTTTTCGGGGGTGTATATAGAGGCTGACGTGGTGGATGAAGCACTGCGCACCCGCCACGACCCGCACAAGTTGGCCCGCTGTTTAATAGGCTTGGTGAGTGCTGACAAGCGGATAACCTCCGTTGCTGCTGTCCCCTCGGCAGTAGGCCCCCAGGCGTAGCAGAGGCGACGTCATAGCGGCGGCAGGGCTACCCCCGCGGTACACAAGCGCCTCCCCAGCGCCCCTGAGTTCTCGGCCAGCACTTCCCCTTGCTGGGCGGGAATGCGGGGCAGAAGGAGTGTGCTCCAACGCCACGCCACCTCCCGGTTCCATTAGCCCAGACAGGCGACGGCTTCCACCTCTATGAGCATCTCGGGGCGGAGGAGGCGTTGGACGACGGGCTGGGACAGAGCATACCCCCTATCGGGGAGGAACTGCCTGCGCACCTCTTCGAGGCGGTCCCGCTCCCTCACAGCAGGGGGTGTCACGTATTCTACCACTTTCACCACATCCTCTAAGGAGCCACCAGCCTCTTCCACCACCATAGCCACTTGGGTGTAACACTGCTCCGCTTGAATGGCCAGGTTGCCCACGCCTACCACCTCATGACGGTGGGGATGAACCGCTCCAAAACCCGATAGGAACAGCAAGTTGTTCACCAACACCCCAGGAACGAAGGTATACTCCCGATAGCGGTCCCAGCCGGGGTTGACCTCCTCCCGATGGCCCTTGACGGCCACCATGTCCACCTCCAGCAAGGCTTCGGGGCGCAGGAGGCGGTGCACAATAACTCCCGTGGAGGCGGGAAAGGCCTTGCCTAGCAATTGACGACGCACAGCGGCCGTCTGCCGATAGGTGGGAAGGGCGCTAGCGGTGAGGTAGTCCACCGTCTTGACCACTTGGGCAAAGGAGTAGCCCAACTCCTCCAAGTTTCTCTGATGTTTGACATAAATGAGGTTGGCCTGCTCTACCAGATCGCGTGGATAGGTTTCGGCACCCGAAGGATCGCGGCGATATCCCGTCGTGCCCGAGAGCCAGAGGATACCCCCTTTCTCCACTCCCGCCCGAAAGGTGAGGACACGGGAGGGCTCGTCCTCGCAGGTGGTTTCTCTGCGTTCCTCGGGTCCCAGGGCTACTATGGCCTCCACGGCGATGAGGGCTCCGCGCTGGGGAAGCGCCTCCATCACAACGCCCGTGGCGGCGGGGAAGTAGTCCCCCCAAAAGGCGCGCCGCACCTCTACAGTGGTGCGGTAGTCGGCAAGGGCTGCGGGGACAATGTAGTCTACCGTCTTCACCACATCCCGACGGCTGGCCCCGGCCCACCGCAGGACGGAGTCTAGCTGGGCGAAGATGTCCTGCGTTTGGGTAACCAGGTCGGGGGTGGGTTCCCCTTCGGGAGTTGGGCGGACAGTGAGGGCCGAGACCCACACCAAGCCCCCTTTCTCCACGGCCAGGGCAGACCGACTCCCCGGGGCACTCACCCCGGGAAAGGTGCGCTTGGGTGCCATAGGCTCCTCCTGAGACGGTAAGCTATGCTAACTCTACCAAAGTTGCGCCGTCGTTGGGGCGTGTGGTGTCTGGCTTCCACGAGGCGGAAAGGGGGTGGGTTTTGAGGTGCTCCCGCACGGCGGTGCGCAAAGCCCCTGTGCCTGCCCCGTGCACCACCCGCACCAAACGATGTCCCTCCAGAACGGCCTTGTCAAGGAAGGCGTCCAGCCGACGCAGGGCCTCCTCAGTGCGCAGGCCCCGCAGATCTACCTCGGCGGTGGGCAAAGCAGGGGACGGTGGGGCGGGTGCGGAGGGCGGTGCAGTGGAGGCGTGCATCCGGCGTGTAAGAGACGGGGGAAGGGGTACCTCCTCGGCGTGCCGTTCCAGGGCATCCACACTGGTGCGTAGGCGCAGGGAGCCTACCTGCACCTCCAGGTCGCCCTGGGCGTCGGGAGGGGTGAGGACAGTGCCGGGCTGGGGGAAGCCCCGCACCCATACCTGTAGCCCGGGACGCAGGGCGGCAAGGAAGGCCCGACGCTGGGGCGATTGCCAGCGCTCCGCCCGCAACTCCCGGCGGACGGCCTGGACTCTCTGAATGGCCTGGCGGAGGGCAGAGGTCTCCTGGGTCTTCAGGGTGCGGCGCGCCTCCTGAAGGGCCGTGAGAAGGGCCTGGGCCTCCTGCTGCACCTGGCGACGGGTGTCCTCCAGGATACGGGCCTTGTCCTGTTCCAAGCGGGCCAATTCCTCCTGGAGACGCTGGCGGAGGGCATTGGCCTGGGTCAGGGCCATCTCCACCTCTTGCTGGCGCCGGCGCAGGGAGCGTCGCTCCTGCTCCATTTGGGCTAGAAGCGCCTCCAGGCGGCGGCGCTCGGGCGACAGGAAGGCTTGTGCCCGCTGGAGGATACTCTCGGGCAGGCCTAGACGCCGGGCGATGGTGAGGCCCCAGGAGCGTCCGGGCACCCCCAGGGTGAGGCGATAGGTGGGGGCGAGGGTTGTGGGGTCTAGATCCAGGCTGGCGTTCATCATCCCCGGCTGTTCCTGGGCGAAGGCAGCCACCTCTCGTTGGTGGGTGGTGGCGATGAGGAGGATTGCCCGGCGTTGGAACTCCACCAGCAGGGCTTTGGCCAGGGCGGAGCCTTCTTCCGGGTCGGTGCTGGCCCCCAGTTCGTCCAGCAGGACGAGGCTGCGGGACGTGGCTCCCTCCAGGGCCTCCCGCACAGCGGTGAGGTGGGCGGAGAAGGTGGAGAGGGAGCGCTCAATACTCTGCTGGTCGCCGATGTCGGCGTAGATGCGGTCGAACACGGAGAGCACGGAGCCTTCCCCCGCGGGGATGGGGATGCCACACTGGTGGAGCAGGGCCAGGAGGCCGGCGGTCTTGAGGGCTACGGTCTTTCCCCCGGCATTGGGGCCGGTGATGAGGAGGATGCTCCACTGCTCCCCCACCTCGATGGTGTTGGGGACGGGGTTGGGGAGAAGGGGATGGCGGGCATCCACCAGGCGTAGCATAGGGCGCGGGCCCGCGGCGATGGCGGGGCGGATGGCTCCCCTGTGGCGTGCCCATCGGCCTTTGGCGAAGGCTAGGTCAATGCGGGCCGAGGCCTCCAGGGCGCGGGCGATGTCCTCGGCCTGGGTGCCCACCTCGTGGGACAGGGAGCGGAGGATGCGCTCCTCCTCTCGCTCGGCGGCTGTCTGGCGCTCGCGCCAGCGGTTGGTGAGGGGGACGATGGGGAGGGGCTCCACGAACAGGGTAGCCCCGCTTTCCGACACATCGTGCACCAGGCCGGGGAGGCGTCCGCGGAACTCGGCCTTGAGGGGGAGCACGGGGCGCCCCGCCCGCTGGGTGATGAGGGGCTCCTGCAGGATGTGGCGTCCCAGGGGGGAGTGGACGATGCGCCCCAGGGCCTCCTCCACGGCTTGGTAGGCCTGGCGGGCTTCGGCGCGTAGGGCGCGCAAAGTCGGGGAGGCGTCGTCGCTGATCTGCCCCTGGGGGGTGAGGGCGGAGAGAAGCCGCTCCTCCAAGGGTTTCAGGTCGGGGATGGCCTCGGCGATGCGGGCCAGGGTGGGACAAGCCTCGCGCTGGCGCAGGAGGGTTGTTTTGACCTGGCGGACGCCGGTGAGGGCGTGGGCGATGGCGAGCAGGTCGGTGGCGGTGAGGACACCCCCCCGCTGGGCACGGGTGAGATGGGAGGAAAGGTCGGTGATGGGGGAGGCGTCCAGGTCCAAGCCCTGGGCCAGGAGGGAGCAGGCCTCGGCGGTCTCTTGCTGCAGGCGGGCGACGGTGTCGGGATCGGCGGAGGGGAC